>JAFCZZ010000540.1 GCA_019314085.1 Deltaproteobacteria bacterium
CTGATATAAAAACCGAGACTCTCACGGGATAACTGGGCGCTGTCTTTCTGTGACGCCTTGGCCTGGTCGTTGAATCCGTTTTTGTCAACATCCTCATAATAGTAATCCACACCGCACACGAGCTTGTTGTTGCGGCCCAGCAGATCCCTTTCAAAAACATATTTCGGCGTGATTCCATACGTGTCGATGTCCACAACGGAATAGGAGGGGTATGACGCATAATCAGCCGTGATATCTTTGTTGCCGTACAAAACATTGACGGACAGGGTTCCGTAATCACCGATAAAGGCTTCCATCGCAAGATTCGCGTTCAGATAGTCATTGAACCCTTCATCGTCGGGGTTACCCGCCTGCCTCCTGTTTGCCTCGTACTGGGTCTTTGTCAACGAACCGGGGAAATCGAACGCTGTCTCGTTATACGACAGGCCAAAGGAGACATTCCAAAAGTCATTCGCGTCATAGTTGAGATCAATGCCCGCACCACGGGACGAAAACCGTGACCGGTCACGATAACCGAATGTCTTATGGTTTTCCCCATTGAATGCATAGCGTAATCTGCCCTCAGATCCGGAGACGCCGATCTGCTCGTCATGCAGGCCGTAACTTCCGGTTATAATCGAGGCGGCGATTTTTGGCTTGCCCGACCCCGCCTTGGTAATAATATTAATGACACCGGCAACGGCTCCATCACCATAGAGGACGCTTCCACCACCCCTTACCACCTCGATCCGTTCAACAGTACCGACCGGGATCTGAAGCCAGTTGACCGATGCCATATCAGGCCTGTTCAGTCTCCGCCCGTCAAGCATGACCAGAGTTTTCCCATAGGGATTATCCCCACCGAAACCACGCAGATCAATAGTTGCCTGCGAAGGATTGCCGCTGTATGTCCTGAAATTGACGCTCCCCAGATTCTCAAGGACCTCGACGATGCTGGTCGCACCCGCCTGCTGAATATCTTCCGCCGTTATGAGGGTGACATTGGCGGGAACATTCCGTATCTCCTCCCGATCCCTCGTCGCCGTCACCACGACCTCCTCAAGCGTCACCACGCCCTCTTCCGCCTGTACAGCAAAAGAAGTGGTGAGGATACCCACCCCTATGACGATACCGATCAAAAACCTTTCTGTACTTTTCATAATTTAGCCACTCCTTTCCCCTCGGTCGGAAATTATTTTTACCTGTCAGGCACGTCTCCTGGCTCGCGGCTCTACCTACTCCCCGTGCCTTCCCGGCCCCCGTTACGCAAGGGGCCAGTGGCATCATGCGGGTTTCGTTCCGCCTACAGTTGCGGGGCAGCGCCGGCTTCCGACCGGTTTCCTTGACCCGACAGGTTTGAACTCAACAATGTTGATGCACTCGTAAAAAATCAATATCAGATGGCAAAGTAAAAAGCTTCAAATTCAAGGCACGCAAGTCATGAGGAATGAGGCGTACTTACGGTACGTCGCAGTGACGAATGATGCAGCGGAACGCAGAAGTTGGACTTTTTACGAAACCATCAATGTTATTCTCGGCAACCCGTTCAAGGGATTGGCATCAACCAAAACATCTGTCTCATACACCTCCCTGATATTCTTCTCCGTGATAACCTCACCCGGCGCTCCCAGGGTGTGGATGCGCCCCTCCTTCAGCAACATGACCCGGTCACAATACGCGGCCGCGAGGTTTATGTCGTGGGTCACGGCGAGAACCGTCAACCGACGCTCCCTGTTCAGCCGCTTCATCAGGCCGAAGAACTCGGCCTGATGTTTTATATCCAGAAAGGCCGTCGGTTCATCGAGGAGGACCACCTCGGGCTCCTGCGCAAGAGCCCTTGCTATCAGGACCCTCTGCCGTTCTCCACCGCTCAGGCTGTCCATGCTGCGGTCCGCCAGCGAGGTAGTATCCGTCATTTCCATCGCCGCGCGCGCTATCTCAAGATCGCTCTCCCCCTCGAATCTCAGCATCCCCAGATGGGGCGTCCTCCCCATCATCACGATCTCAAGGGCCCTGAAGGAGAATATCATGGCGGAATCCTGGGGGACGACCGCGACAAGCCTGGCGAGGTCTCTCCTCCTCATGCCCCGTATCGCATTTCCGCCTATGCTGACCCCGCCTCTTTCCGGC
>JAFCZZ010000541.1 GCA_019314085.1 Deltaproteobacteria bacterium
TCACTCAGTCCATACCGCGAACATCCAAGAAGTGAGAACGCCTCTGTCACAAACTCACGTCCATGATCTTCTTCAAGTCTTGCTAGTACCTGTTCGAAAAGATGTGAAACATCATGTGCTAATGCCTCGATCCTCCCTGTCAATTGCTCATAACTGCCGAATAACCGCAGTTCCTCTAAAGCTACCCGAAGGTAGAGGGGGTTCTCAACTCCCGGATGTGCCAGAAGTGCAGATATCTGCTGTTCATCCAGTTTACGTCCCCATTCGCTCAACAGGACATGCACGATCTGTCGCTGCTCGTTTGCTGTTAACTGCTGCAATGCTATCTCTTTGGCACCTCGCCGGCGTAAAACCTCAAGACTGTTACCTTCCAGACTGCTTACGACCAGATGAACATTCGCAGGCAGATAATCAAGTAACCAGCCCAGACCGTGTGCTCCTTCTTTCGCTGACAGCTGGTCAAGTGCGTCAAGCAAGATCACAATTCGTCTGCCTTTCGAAGCTGCCAGAAGTAGTGACATCAATACTTCAGATAGTTTCTTATCATCTTCAGGTAGGGGTTCTTCAAGATCAAAATTGAATTTCAATTCCTTGCACATGTTGCGCAGCAACCAGAAATGATTAGTAGAATCAGGGCTGGTACCTATAAAATAGGCAAACACGTGATCATCAGGATGCTCTGCAACGTACTGTCTGTACCAGGTTGCCAGGAATGCCGATTTGCCGCAGCCTGATTCGCCGGTAATTGCAACAGGATGCTGCCGATCTGCGCTCTGCACATGTTTGGTCAATTGTGCTGCTTCCTCTTCACGCCCTACATGCAGGTGCGACCGCTCTTCCACAAAGGCTTCGTGCATCTGACGTTCTATGGTCAGTGGATCGGATTGGGGTGCATCTTCTGGATATTCCTCTTGGATTGCAGTCCACAGATCTTCAAGCACCTGCTGTCCGAATACGTCCAGATCTACAAGGCTTTCTTTAGAATCATCCCAGCGACACGGATAATTCTCTGTTACCGGTCTGTTTGAGGAGCGGATTTTATCCTTCAAAGCAGCAAGTTTTTTGGCTGCATCGGAATTTTCTGCAATGAAATCTCCATGCATATTCTCTGGCATTTTGGAGATAAATTGCGGATCGCGGAAATAGAAAAAGCTGCGTTTAGCCAATTCTTGATCTTTTAACACACCATGAATAATCTCCAGTGCAGTAAGGGAATGGTCAGGATAGTCTCTTAGCCATGGATGTGCAAATTCGGTCTCCTCTGGAATGTTATCGGGAATTGATCCATAGCGTTCTCCCAAAATTCCAATAAAGAAAGGGCGTGAACGTTCAGCCTCATCAAGAATGAGCTTAAGTACTTTGCCCTGTTCGGCTTCTTCTTCTGTGACACCCCAGCGCAGGTCGATGTCTATAAGATGAAGCTGTCGTTTCGTGCACCACCCCCGAAGTTCGGGAAATACCACTTTGACCAAGTGGTCCCGTTCTGCGTGCATGTCGCGGAAAGTGGAAGATATGAATATTCGGACAGTTTTCCAGTTGATGAGCATCGCATGCTACCTCTTCAAGAAAGTCACAAGCTTTTCAATCGTGGACGCAAGCAACACGTGATCATAATGAATCCAATTATTCTTATCGAGTTCAGCCATAGTTGGCGGCAGCTCACTTGCGACAGGGAAATTGAACCCGTCTTTCAAGATGGGAATGATGTTGCGCGCAGTCTTTATGGCATGTTCAATCTCGCGGCGCAGCCAATCGCTTTCAATGTTACATCGGACCAAACAGCCGGGTGTGAGAATCACGATGAAATTAGGAATGGTCTCGATCTCATGCAGCAACCGCTCGGCAAAATGACCTGATGACAAATCATCCACGTCAAGAAAGGTGCGAATCCCTCTTTTGCGAAGTTCTTGGCTAATGACTCGCGCAGTTTCCGACCCGCCTTCGCAACGGTAACTTATGAATGCAAGGCAATGATTTGCCGAACCGGGTTTAGTCATTGACGCCCACGGTCGATTGGGCGGTTCATATTTCTGACGTTCCCTTTCGCACCAGCTCCAGAGCGGACCATGCTGGAGAACGATGCGGCGCTTGATTCGGTCGAGAAC
>JAFCZZ010000542.1 GCA_019314085.1 Deltaproteobacteria bacterium
TCTTCCGGGTCTGTGACCACGGACACAAAGGGGTGGTTCTTCGCCGCCGCCCGCAGCATGGTGGGCCCTCCGATGTCTATATTCTCGACGGCCTCTTCCAGCGTGCATCCCTCCTTTGCCACCGTGTCTTCAAAGCGGTAGAGATTGATGACGACCATGTCTATCATGTCGATGCCGTGCTCCTTGTCCGATTTGACATGTCCCTCATTGTTTCGCAGGGCAAGGAGACCGCCGTGGATTTTCGGATGGAGGGTCTTCAGCCTGCCGTCCATCATCTCCGGGAATCCCGTGTAATCGGAGACATCGGTGACGTCTATGCCGGCCTCCCTCAGCTGTGCGGCCGTTCCTCCGGTGGAGAGTATCTCCACATCAAACCCCTTCAGCTCGTGTGCGAAGTCGACGATCCCCGTCTTGTCCGTTACGCTTATCAACACCTTTTTTATCGTGTTGCTCATTGTGTATTATCCCCGTATTCCTTTCATATGCTGGATTCTCTTGTCTATCAGTGCCTGTGTTCCTATATCGGGACGATGGTCTATCGGTCCCCGTATCGCCGCTATCGCCCCCTCCGCCATCCTCTCGGCGCCCTCCAGGGTGTCGGCGATCCCCACCACCCCGATCGCCCGTGACGTTGTCATATAGAGACCGTCCTCCCTCTTATCGACAGAGGAATAGTATAACCGCGCATCTTTGGTATCCGCAACCTCGATCTTCGAGGCGGTGGAGAGCGCATCCGGGTGATCCGCGGGAAGGCCAGATATCCACAAAATCCGTTTTCAGGAGGGGGAGGATATTCATCGCCTCCGGATCACCGAACCGGGCGTTGTATTCGAGCAGTCTGACGCCCTCTCGTGTCACGATAAATCCGCCATACATGACGCCCTTATAGTATTCGCCGGTTTCCTTGTGGATCGCCTCCGCGACCCTGCGCGTAATGGCAAGCCCCTGGGCGATGTCCTCCTTCCTCAGGAAGGGAAGGGAGTGGTCCTCGAGGGAATATGACCCCATCCCCCCGGTGTTCGGTCCCCGGTCACCTGCAAATCTCCTCTTGTGATCCTGTACCGGAGGCGTGGCCACGACAGTAACACCGTCGCACAGGCACTGCAGTGAGAATTCCTCGCCTTCGAATTTTTCTTCAACCATGACTGAAGGATGTTCCTCCAGGATTTTTCTGCACAGTTCGATCGCCTCATCTTTTGTCTGAAAGTGGTCGCCCTGGACCATGACGCCCTTGCCGCCGGTGAGGCCGTCCGGTTTTACGACAACCCCGTCAAGAGGAGAAATGAACTCTTCAATTCCCTCAAGAGAGGAGAATGTCCTGAACCGGGGATTGTCGGGCCCACGGAAGGAATGCCTTCCTTTTTCAGAAAATCGACAATGCCGTTATTCAAGGGGTCTTCCGGGCCAATTATCGCGAAATCAACGCTATTTTCCCGTGCAAACTGCACGATCTTCTGTTGGTCATCGTAGCTTGTTGTCAGCACATCTTCTGAAAGAGACGCAATGCCGGGGTTGTTGGATTTCATGCAGGAAAAGAGCGCGATAGTATGAGCCGATCGTTTTACCGTTTCAGCTATTACATGCTCCCTGGCGCCGTTTCCGATTAAGAGTATTCTGATCATGCCTTCCTCCCTGAGTAGGTTCTACGGTAAGCTTTGAACTTATACTCAAAAAGGATACGTTCGTCAAATGTCTTTCGGGAAGTTCTTTCGGGAAGTCCTTTCTTTGTAATGGGTTATTATTCTCAATATTTTTTTAGTTTTTACTTGACATTTGGTTTGAGCTGTGTTTCTATACATAGAAACACAGCTGGCAGGGGTCGTTCTGATGGTACAGGTGAAAATAGAAAACAGGTTTTTCTGGTGGTGGCAGATCTGTCCTGATCTGTCCACGTAAGTGCCGAAGTATGTATTGGCCGTGGGCGGATTTTCCCACGGTTTTTTATTCAATTATAAAACGCCATGGGATTTTCTCATGGCGTTTCTGTTTGCGCTGGATTTTGATTTTTCACTATTACATTAAGGAGGAGATGTTATGAGACAGACAAAGGTATTTTTAGATGAAAGTGAAATCCCGAAGCAGTGGTACAATATTATGGCCGATATGCCGACCCCTATGAGCCCGCCTCTTCACCCGGGAACGGGGCAGCCTCTGAAGCCCGAAGACATGGCCCCGATCTTTCCGATGAACCTTATCGAGCAGGAGATGAGTACCGAACGGTGGATAGACATCCCCGAAGAGGTCCTGGAGAAATATATGCTCTGGCGGCCGAGCCCGCTCTACAGGGCATACAATCTGGAAAAACTGCTCGATGCGCCGGTGAAGATCTACTATAAAAATGAAGGGGTCAGCCCCGCGGGATCACACAAGCCGAACACCGCCGTCGCCCAAGCGTATTACAACAAGGCATTCGGGATCAAAAAGATCTCGACCGAGACCGGCGCCGGTCAGTGGGGGAGCGCGCTCAGCATGGCCTGCAACATGTTCGGTCTTGAGTGCCGGGTCTTCATGGTCCGGATCAGCTATGACCAGAAACCGTACCGCCGGCTGATGATGCAGACATGGGGGGCCAAATGCTTTCCCAGCCCGAGCGATATAACCGAGGCGGGGAGAAAGGTGCTTGCCGATCATCCCGATTCACCGGGGAGCTTGGGGATGGCCATCAGCGAGGCGATTGAAGACGCGGTCGGGAAGGAAGATTCCCGCTATTCGCTGGGGAGCGTTCTGAATCATGTCCTGCTCCACCAGACGATTATCGGCCTGGAGGCCCAGAAACAGCTCGAAAAAATAGGCGAGTATCCGGATGTGGTAATCGGCTGTGCCGGCGGGGGAAGCAATTTTGCCGGGATAGCCCTGCCCTTCGCGCGCGACAAGATACACGGCAAAGAGATATCGATCGTCGCGGCGGAACCGGCATCATGGCCGACCCTCACGAGAGCCCCCTACGGCTATGATTTTGGGGATCTCGCGATGACCACGCCGCTCCTCGCCATGTACTCTCTCGGCCACGATTTCGTGCCGGCCCCGATTCACGCGGGGGGGCTCAGATAGCACGGCATGGCGCCGATTATCAGCCACCTCGTGAAAGAGGGTATCATTGAGGCCCGTTCGTATCATCAGCTTGAGACATTCGAGGCAGGGATACAGTGGGCCCGGTCCGAGGCCTTCATCCCCGCTCCCGAGACGAACCATGCCATTGCGGCCGTGGTTCAGGAGGCGAAACGGGCGAAGGAGGAGGGGAAGGAGAAGGTGATCCTCTTCAACTGGAGCGGCCACGGGCTGATCGATCTTGCGTCGTATGATGCC
>JAFCZZ010000543.1 GCA_019314085.1 Deltaproteobacteria bacterium
CGCTAACTGATTTCATTCAAAATAGGATCACTGTATGATAGCCGACCGCACCGGAAGTCAACGAGAAATAATTTCAGGGCTTGGAATAAAGAACGGGGATTCCGTCCTCGATGCAGGGTGTGGAGATGGTGAGAAGACCTTTTTCGTTTCACAGCACGTCAAACGAGTGATTGGAATAGATCCCGATGAGGATATGATCAAAGCGGCTCAAACTGCCTTTGTCCGCAGGAATCTTGTTTTTCAAGCAGGCCGTGGAGAATCAATGGGTTTCCCAGCTTTATCATTTGACGCAGTGCTGTTTAACGAATCTCTGCACCACATACCCGTTGGAAAACAGTCAGACGCACTGAGAGAATCATGCAGGGTGTTGAAACCGGAAGGTCGGCTCCTGATCACTGAACCTCTGTACGGAAGAGGCTCCTTCGAAGAGATTTTGAAGTTTTACAACGATGAAGGGGAACCACGGCGCTGTGCCACAGAGGCAATTGAGGATCAGGCGAACACGGGGTTTACGATAGCCTTGAAAAAAGAAATTCATATAGAGTACCTATGTAAGGGGTTCGGCGATCTTTATCAGAATGACATTAACTTCAAGACATATACCCATTGGAACGAAAGAAACAGACAGGATGTCATAGACATATTAGAACGATGTGATAAGACTCCGGACGGCGATTTCATCATAGATTATTTTGCATCCGTCTGGCTCTTAATTAAAAAATAACATCGGCTTATAACGACACCCCAAAAGGAGAATCCCTTTGAAGACATTGAGCAGAATCGTGAAGGAATTTGTCCCGATCGAGGGCGCATGCTCCGCGGGTATCGTAACGACGGAAACACTTGAGGGAGGACCGCCCTCTTCCGATCTTACGTATGTCCTTCCCGGCGCACAATCAGCTGTCAGTTTTGCCGTAGCCCTTGATTCGAAAACGATCCCGTCTTATCTGATGAAGAAAGACCGTCTCTCTTACGAACAGGGATACATGCGTGTAAGCGCCTTGGCCAGCGGCATCGCATTTCACCTCTCCAATTACCTTAATCAAAAAGGGTACCCGTCCGTTCCGGTTGCCGACAATTGTGTGTACCGGCCGGAATCCTCCGGCGGGCTCTATGACTACTCCCCGGATATAGCCCATCGATACCTGGCGGTGCGTTCCGGTGTGGGATCTATGGGATTATCCGGTAATGTTATAACCAACGACCATGGCGCGGCTATTGTCCTCGCGGCTGTCGTCACCACCGCCAAGTTGCTGCCGACAGACCCCCTGCCCCCGGAAGAAAATTATTGCGACAGTTGCCGTTTATGTATGGCATCATGCGTATCGGGCTTTATGCATCCGAAGGAAAAAACGCATATAACCCTTGGAACATATGAACTTGAGTATTCGAAGCGACATCATTACGGGCGATGTGATTGCGTCTGCAGCGGCTATACCGGCCTGCATTCATCCGGCACATGGTCCACCTGGTCACCGGGCAGGTATAAGGTACCCGAGAACGACGACGACATACCCATTGAACAGGAACGGATGATTGACCGATATGCCAAGTGGCCAGAAGCTCCAGGCGGCAGATATTTTATCCTTACCAATGACAAGCTTCGCATATCGTGCGGCAACTGCCAGCTTGTATGCTGCCCGGATAAGGAGGAGCGAAAAGCCCGTTACGGGATGCTGACCAAAAGCGGTGTGGCGGTCCAGAACCCGGACGGAACCATTGAAGCTGTTTCCCCGGAAACTGCTGAAGAAATACTGAAGAGCATGCCAGCTGATCGAAGGATATTATATAAAAATCTCGAATAAAGACATATGTCCAGGTACCGTACACGGACGCAGACGGGGTTCGGCTCACCGTGGAGACGCCATGTATTGCATCGCATGACCGCCCGCCGACAGAAGAGCCGGGCAATCCCGATTGAAATTCTTACGGCGGCTATCTGACAACAAGGACGGGGCTCTTTGCCCTCCGTACGATCTTCTCCGAAACGGATCCGAGGAGTATCTCCGCGATGTTACTCATACCGTGAGAACCGATCACTATTGCGGAAACCTTTTCTTTTTTCTCTACGTCCAGTACCCCCATATAGGGGACCGCCTTGT
>JAFCZZ010000544.1 GCA_019314085.1 Deltaproteobacteria bacterium
TCATACAGCGGGGTCAGGTGGGGCCTGTTCATATCCATGATAGTGATGTCGGCCCTTTTCCCCGCCTCAATGGAGCCGATTCTATCGTCAAGGCCGAGAACCTTTGCGCCTTCTATCGTTGCCATTTTCAGTACTGTTTGTGCGTCCATTACGGTGGGGTCCATTGATGATACCTTGTGAAGTCTGGCTGCCGTTCCCATCTCAAGGATGAGGTCGAGGTCATTATTGCTGGCGCACCCATCCGTCCCGAGGCCCACGGTAATCCCTTTCTTGAGCATCTCGGGAACGGGCGCTGTGCCCGCCGCCAGTTTCATGTTGCTCTCCGGTGTATGCGAGACCTTGACGCCACGGTCGGCAAGGATATCCATCTCCTCTTCATCCAGCCAGACGCAGTGAATGGCGATTGTCCGGTCATCAAGGAGATCCAGACGGTGAAGATGCCGTGCCGGCGTCTTGCCGTATCTGTCTACAATATCGGCTACCTCATCTTTTGTTTCGGCAAGATGTATCAGAAATGGCACATCGTAATCCCGTGCGATCTTCTTTATCATGGAGAGTGTTTCCGGTGAGCACGTGTAGGGTGCGTGGCAGAAGAGGGCGGGATTGATCAGGGGTGAGGCGCCGGACCATCTCTTGATAAATGTCTCTGCAACGGCCGCTCTCTGTGAGGGGTCGGGAATATCCGCAGTCGGGAAGTCGGTAAATCCCTGACAGGGCATTCCCCTCATTCCAGTGTCGATTGCCGCTTCGGCGACGCCGTCTTCAAAAAAATATCCATCGCAGAAGGTGGTCGTCCCCGAGAGGATCATCTCGGCAATGGAAAGCATGGAGCTATGATACACCATCTCCCTGTTTACAAATTGTGCCTCGGCAGGAAAGATATGATTATGGAGCCAGTCCATAAGGGTCAGATCATCGGCCATCCCCCTGAATGCAACCATGGGAAGGTGAGTGTGCGTGTTGATGAGACCGGGGATGAGGACCGATCCGGATGCGTCGATCGTCTCGTTCGCATGATAGGGAAAAGAATCGTTTTCTTTCTCCCGTACGAAGAGGATATTCCCGTCCCTGACGCCGATGAGGGGGTCCTGTATGACCTTCATGTCGTGCGACATGGTGAGGAGTGTCCCGCCTCTGATCAGTAAATCGAGGGTCTCTCTTTCCTCCACGTAGTGCTCCTCTTCCCGGTAGCCCGACGAATCAGATGGCTATACTACTGTGCCATGCCCCTTTTTACCCGTCGTGAGATCTTGTTGACGGTATCCATAACCTCACCTTCGCTGATGGTGAGGAGCCTGCGGTTTTCCATGACGATCCTGCCGTTGATGATCGACGTGATGACATCGGCGCCGCTGGCCGCATACACGAGTGTTGAGTACTCATTATACAGGGGGGTAAGGTGCGGCCTGTTCAGGTCAATAATGATAATGTCGGCCTTCATGCCCGGTTTCAAAACGCCGACACTGGTATCCATACCCAGAACCCGTGCCCCTTCGCAGGTCGCCATACGCGTCACCGTGTGTGCCGGCAGAGCCGTCGGATCGTATCCGGCAACCTTCCCCAGCTTTGCCGCCGTATCCATCTCCTGGAGCATGTCAAGATTGTTGTTGCTGGCACACCCGTCGGTTCCCAGCCCGACGACGATGCCGTGCTCCAGCATGCTCGCCACGGGGGCAATTCCGGAGGCCAGCTTCATGTTGCTTTCGGGATTGTGGACGACCTTGCAGCCATGATCGGCGAAGATCTGCATGTCCTCGTTATCCATACAGACACAGTGGAAGGCGATGAATCGTTCATCGAGACAGCCGATATCCATGAGAAAGGTGGTTGCCCTCGTGCCGAGCTTTTCCTCCAGCTGTTTGACCTCCCCTTTATTTTCGAGCAAATGAGTGGCAAAGGGAACATGGTATTGATCTGCAAGGGTCTTGGCATCTTTGAGAAGGGAAGGGGAACAGGTATACAGGGAATGTGGTTCGACCATGATGTTGACTAGTATAGCGATTCATAAAAACATTTACATATAGAATTGTTTGTAGTATATTGATTTCCAAAAAACCGGAGGGAATCAATATGCCACGAAAAAGCCAGAAAGCAAAGTTG
>JAFCZZ010000545.1 GCA_019314085.1 Deltaproteobacteria bacterium
GTATGAAAACAGGGAGATCATCTAACTCCTCGACGGAATCGTCTACATATATCGGCCCGGCTTCAAATATGGTAATGACCGGGACGCCCATGCCTTTTCGGGCGTGGATGATTATGTCTTCCACGCCGCCTCCTCGATCCGCGAGATGGTGGGGCAGGTGGGTGATTGTCTGGAGGTTGAGGATGGCATCGCGCAGCGGGGGGTGCTCATCCGGCACCTGGTGCTCCCCGGAAGGATCGAAAACAGCCTGGAGGTTCTCGATATCATCAAGGGGATATCGACCTCCGTCTCTCTCAGCATCATGTCGCAGTACACCCCCGTCCGGACCGTCGAGAACCACCCCGTCCTCGGAAGAAGGGTGACGAAAGAGGAATATGAGACGGTGGTAAACAGGGCCCTGGACATGGGCTTTGACAATATCTTCGTTCAGAGTGTGTCTGATCGCCACCTCACCCCGGATTTTGACCGGGATGATCCCTTCAGATGGGAGTGATTCAGGGGTAAGAGAGTAAGGAGTAAGGAGTAAGGAGTAAGGAGACAGAAACTCCGGGTGCGTGAGGTTTTTTCCAGGCTTACTGTCCCTGGACATTGTATATCTTAACACCCGGCGGGGGGGTGAATTCGAACAGTTCATCCGGGGGATCGGTATTGAACTCGATGTTGCTGAAGGTGAGCCGGGTGTCATTGTCGTACAGGTCGGTGAAGACACATCCCGTGATGTGGAAGGTGTCTTTGTTTACGGTCAGCACGAGGGTTTTGATGCCGGCCTCGTATCCGCGCGGCGTGAGGAGGATGACATAATCCCCCTCTGCATCCGTGGGCCCGTCGGGAGAAAAGGCCATGTCAAAATCGTCTTTCAGTCGTCCGATGCCGGTTAGAAAGCGTATCGTCATCTTCGATGACAGGACATTCTTCGCGTCCTGGACGTACACGATCTCCTCCTCCGGCAGGTACAGCCACGCCTTTCGGGGATTGATGACCAGCTTCTTCATCGAAGGATCCGTATAGTCCCACAGCATCCGCTCCGGCTTCTTCAGGTAGACCGTGCCCCCCTCCCGCGTCGTCCTCTCCATCGATTTGATGGTCGCCTCCTGGACAAAGGCCGCCCTGAAGTCCACGGTATGGTCATAGACCCTCTGTATCTTCCCGGCGAGTTCATCAAGAGACAGAACCTGCGAGAGAGCGGGCATGGCCGGGAAAATCAGGGCCACGATTAGCGACAGAATCGGAAAAATTCTTTTCCGGTAATAACAATTAGCGAAAGATTTGATCATAGGCTGTACGGTAACCATGCGAAAACGGGGGTATAGATATAAATACCTGTTATCGTTGAATATAATCCGGTGCCTGTATTGCGGGCAATCCGGTCTAAGATATCGCCAACAGGGCAGTTGCCTGTTGTATCAATAGCTTTATCAACAGGCCTGTCAACAGTTCTGTGGATTGCTGACCGGGGGCCAATGATCTCTTCCGAAGGCGGCGATTACGCGATCTTAACCCTCCACCCGAAGGGATCTTCCTTTTCCCCATACTGGATCTGCAGAATTTCGTTGTACAGCCTTTTGGTCAGGGAACCTGTCCGGCCGTCCCCTATCACGTATTCCTTCCCCCGGTAGTAGACCTGCCCTACCGGCGATACGATGGCGGCTGTCCCCGACGCGAAGACCTCTTTGAGGGTCCCATCCGCATTGGCACTTAATATCTCATCCATCGAAAGCCGTTTCTCGAGGACATTGACCCCCCATGATCCCGCGAGCCGGATGATGGAATCGCGCATAATACCGGGGAGGATGCTTCCTCCCAGAGGGGGTGTTATCAGGTCATCTCCGATAACAAAAAAGATATTGCTCGTCCCCACCTCTTCAACATATTTTCGTTCCTTCGCATCGAGCCACAGCACCTGGGTATAGCCCATGTCCGACGCCTCCCGGCTTGCATAAAGGCTGGCCGCGTAGTTGCCCCCCGCTTTGCAGTCCCCGACCCCTCCGGGGGCCGATCGGGTATATTTCTCGCTCACATATATCTTGGTCGGACTGAATCCCTCAGAATAGTAGGCCCCAACCGGACCCACAATGATGAAAAACATATACCTGCTCGAGGCCCCGCACCGCGAGGAATCCAGTCCTTTTCGAGAAGAACCAGTTTCTTCAGCCCCTCCATGAACAGGCCCTCGTCCATAGGCATCATGCACAGCCTCTCCGCGGAACGTCTCATCCGTTTTATGTTTTCTTCCGGCCTGAACAGATAGATGGAGTCGTCCTCCCCCCGGTAGGCCTTCATCCCTTCAAATATCTCCTGCCCATAGTGGAGGCACATGGAGGCCGGATCGAGAGAAAGGGGACGGACGGGTTCTATGGAGGCGTTGTGCCACCCCTTGTCGCCGTCGTATTTCGCAAGGAAGAAATGATCGGTGAATATCTCTCCGAACCCGAGCTGCGATTCATCCTGCGGTTTTGCCTTCATCTGTTGTGGATCAACGTGTGTAACTTTGAGCTCCATCGTGGTCTTCCTTTCAAAAAGAGTGCGCGTGCCCGGATGGGTACGATATCCGATTGCCGTATTCTCCGGGACCGGTGACTATGGAATAATTCCTAAGAAATACCCGCAAAGGTGCGTGCCTGTCAAGGGTAAAAAGAGAGACGGCTCTGACTATACCGCATCTCTGTCCAGTGTCCGGTACTGGATGGCCTCCGATACGTGGGGGTGGCGGATCTCACTTTCACCTTCGAGGTCTGCGATCGTCCTGGCCACCTTCAGTATCCTGGTGTAGGCCCGCGCACTCAGGCCGAGCTGGTCGACCGCCATTTCGATCAGCCTCCGGGACTCCTCGTCCAAAATACACCACCTCTTTATCTGCCTGTTGGACATTCCCGCGTTACACGCTGCGGCGCCCTTGAACCGCTCCTTCTGGATATCCCTCGCCCCGTTCACGCGGCCCTTGATAGTCTCGGATGTCTCTCCTCCATTCCTTTGCGCCAGTTCTTTGTACCGCACGGAGGGGACCTCTATGTGGATATCGATCCGGTCGAGCAGGGGGCCTGATATCTTGGCCCGGTACTGCCGTATCTGATGAGGGGTACACCGGCACTGCCTTCTGCTGTCGGTAAAGTACCCGCACGGGCAGGGATTCATGGCGGCCACCAACATGAACCTCGCGGGGTAGGTCGCCGAGGCGGACGATCGTGAGACGGTTATGGATCCGCTCTCCAGAGGCTGGCGCAGCACCTCCAGAACATTTCTCTTGAATTCCGGCAGTTCATCCAGAAACAGGACGCCATTATGGGCGAGACTGATCTCCCCCGGTCGGGGGACACGTCCCCCGCCCACCAGTCCCGCGTCGGATATGGAGTGGTGCGGTGCGCGAAACGGCCGCGCGGCCAGGATGGGGTCGGCCCTGCCGAGTAGACCGGCGACTGAGTGCACCTTCGTCGTTTCGATGGCCTCTTCAAAGGAGAGATCGGGGAGAATTGTCAGGAGGCGCTGTGCCAGCATGGTCTTGCCGGAGCCGGGGGGACCGATCATGATGATGTTATGCCCGCCGGCCGCCGCCACCTCCAGCGCTCGCTTCGCCTGATTCTGTCCGGTTACCTCGCTGAAATTGAAGGGATAGTCGATACTCCGGGAGAAGAGCTGGGAGATATCCGCCTCCAGGGGAGGGATCTGACGGGTACCGTTCAGGAACT
>JAFCZZ010000546.1 GCA_019314085.1 Deltaproteobacteria bacterium
GACATCCATAATCTGAAGCAGGAGATCATTTTTTTACGCAAATCGGTCTGGCCGCTCCGAGAGGTCATAAGCGGCCTGGAGAGGGCCGAATCGGCACTGATCCATGATGATATTTCCATGTATCTACGAGATCTCTACGATCACACGATCCAGGTGATTGATTCCGTGGAGACGTATCAGGACATCCTCTCCGGGATGATTGACCTCTATCTCTCGAGCGTGAGCAATAAGATGAACGAGGTCATGAAGGTTCTGACTATTTTCGCTTCTATTTTCATCCCCCTGACCTTTATAGCCGGCATATATGGGATGAACTTTGAGTTTATGCCCGAACTGAAGGTTTGGTGGGCCTATCCCGCCCTCTGGGGCGTGATGATTGCGTGATGGTTGCCGTCGCCGTAGGCCTTCTTATATTCTTCAGGCGGAAAAAGTGGCTGTAAAACGCACTATGCACATACGGGGGAATTCTCAACCCTATTACGGTCCTGTCGCCGTTTTACCCGCAGGCGGGACAGAAGCAGAAGCAACAAACCCTTAACGGCATTATTCGATATATCCGAGATACTCCTTTTCGAGATAGGTAAAGTCTATCTGATCATCCCGATAGGGTAGTGACTCGCGTATCGGCTCCGGGATCGCCCCCCACTTCAACTCGAAATCCTCCAGGAATGCCCGGCGGCCTCGCAGAAAATCGGCCACCTTACTCTTGAGGAGATCCTTGTCGCGAAACTTGGAATAGGCGTTCATCATGTCCATGTTCGCCCGATCGCTCTTAATCGGATTGTGATATCCCAGGTGATCCGGTTCCGATCCGAAGCGTAGCTGGACCCTCAGAATATCGCTGTATGAGGCAAGCGACTGACGCAGGGATACCTTCAGGTCGGCATCGCCGATAGTACCGGTATTGGCCAGGTAGCATTTGATCCGATTCTTTTTGATGATCTCATGAAAGAGCATGGCGTGTTCCAACCGGTCCCCCACCAGAAAAGGATCGAGAAAAACAACGCGTTTAAACTTTCCCGCCTCCTCGGGGTTCCCACCCGAGCTTTCGATTGATTCGCCGTAAATAAACTGCATCGTTGCCTGCTCGGGTGAAAGCCTTGATATAACGTTGGCAAGAGGGTTGCGCGTCAACATAATAATATAGTCGAGCCGGCCACCCCGCAGGCTCTTGCTGGCGATCCCCAGATTGTCACGCCTGACGACGGCACGACCGTTCCCCGTCTTGCTGGTATCTTTGAAATCGGGGGTATAGGGGTAGCGGGAAATGGAAACGTTTTCGAGAAAGGCATCAGCCCCAAGGGCGGAACGCAGGATCTCCGGCTGACTCTCATCAAGGCCTTCCGTCTTGATATAGACCCCGCCCTGTTCAAATGCCGCATAACTGCCGTCCATGCCGATGATCCCTCCATCATCCCCGAGCATCTCGGAAGACTCGCGCGGCAGCTTTGCCAGTTTCCGGCAGAGTGTTGTGGTCTTTCCCGTTGCCGTGAGGCCGGAAACGCCGGTGACCCGCTCCTGCAGCTCCGGTCGTTCTGTCTCAAGATCATAGATCCAGAGGAGGTCGCGGCGCGCCCCGCAGTGCAAGAATATCCCATCCTGATCGATCTCCTTGACCCGCCAGCCTTCAAACTGAAAGATCCCCTTCTTCGCCTCGCCCAGATAGATGGTGTTGCGGCAGATCTTTACCTGTTCCCCCCGTTTATCCCCCATCCAGAGACGAACCGTCACATCCTTGTCGATCAGCTTCTTGAATTTATTGGGTTCAAAGGAATCGTCGGTAAAGAAGATGATGGTATAGGTCGGTTTCTCAACCACCCGGGCCGCCGGCGTGTCCTCGAAGAGAAGTTTCACCCCATAGGCGATCTGTGCATAGGCAACCGGCATTATGAATCGCGCCGTGACCCCGTCTCTCCCATCGCCGACTATTGAATCGAGGGAGAGAACCGTTTCCTTCTCCAGACAGTCCATGGTCTCCGAGGCGAGGGCCTTCTCTTCATCGCCAAAGGGATGGTCCACGCTGTTTTTCGTATGAGGGGCCGATCGCGACATGGGCTCGGAATCCGCGGCGACAGAACCCAGGTTTGTCTGGATCACGCCATCCTGCTGCAGTGCGATCTCCTTGAGTTGTTCAAGTGATCTTCCTTCAATCAATCTCCCGGACTTCTTTGCGTCGGAATAAATCTTCTCGGCAGCCTGCTTGAAATAATTGGCCATATGAACTCCTGCACCCATTTTTTGATCGATTATAGCAGACCTGCAACCTCAAGACCAGCTCCCTTCAAAATAGTTCCCGCTGTGTGGTTTGGGACGGGTCAGAGAGGTGCTTTAAACGGAGATGATCGCGATGAAATATCAGTAAAGGGGGCAAAGGTCCTCTC
>JAFCZZ010000071.1 GCA_019314085.1 Deltaproteobacteria bacterium
CCTTCCGACAAAGAGCGCGGCGATATATCCCACCGCGCTCACAAAGTAAGCGGCAAGCGCGGTCCTGAAAATAATCATCTCCATCATGCAAACCTTCTCACACCGACTCTATCATGTCATTTCGAGGAGCTTTCAGCGACGAGAAATCTTGTGTTCTTAAAGTTTCATAGTGCGAAGATTTCTCATCCCGATACATCGGGATTCGAAATGACAAATAATGATAGTTATTAAAACCCCTTCATATACAGACAGGGCGAGTCTCTGCCGAGACCGGCGCTCAAAACCCCACCTCAATATCCTCGCCGGTCAAGTCCCTGATGATCTCCCGTACCCTGTCCCCTTTCCCTTCCCTGATATACCGGAGGACAGGGGAATCCAGAACGGCCTCGAACAGTATCCTGTTTTCCGCCGATGGAGCCCCCCGGGCAATGATTCTTTCCCTGAGAGTACCCATGATCGTCAGGAGTATGCCGTATTCGGGGCCGTATCTCTCCTCGATCTCCTCCCTCACCCGCCTGGCCAATGCCGGGCTCTTTCCCCCGGTCGACACGGCCACCAGGAGGTCGCCCCGTCGGAAGACCGAAGGGACAATGAAATTACACCGGGCAGGGACATCCACAATATTCACCAGGATTCCCCTGTCACGGGTATCCCGGAAGACCGTTTCATTGACATCCTCCCGGTCGGTCGCCCCGATCACCAGGAAGGCACCTTCCAGATATTCCTCCTTATAGTCGTCGGAGATTTGTTCTATCTCCCCCGCGTCCTTCATCGCACGCAATGCCGACGTCAGGTCCCGTGCGACAAGAACCACCTTCGCGCCGCACTCGAGGAGGCCGGTTGCCTTTCTCTCGGCAACCTCCCCTCCGCCCACGACGACGCACCGTTTATTCGAGATGTCAAGACATACGGAATAAAAAGCCATTCGCTCCATCCTCCCAGAAAATCAGAGGGAAACAATTATCACGAAGACCGTGAAAGTTCAAGGTGCTTGAAATATCGACAAAGGGGTGGTAGCCTGCGCGGGTAATCCGGTCATGACCGTTCCTGAGACCGCGGGGGTACCATTCGAGAGATGTTCATGCTTCTCCACAGACGACAGGAGGCACGGTATGCCTGAGACAAAAGAGAAATGGGTCGAGATAACCATCCTGACGCCGCCGGAGCTGACCGAGGCGCTGTCAAACTTCCTGGAAGAGATGGGAACGGGTGGTGTCTTTCAGGACGTACCTGTACAGGACTCCTTCGACGGTGCCACTGTCTCCGCACAGGAAAAGATCAAGTCCTACCTGCCCTGGAGCCGAACCGTAAAGAAACAGAAGGATCACATCACGGCGTATATCGACAGTCTGTCCTCCCTCTTCCCCAAGCTGGAGAAACCCCGTCTCTCCACAAAGACCATCACCGATCCAGACTGGGGTGAACAGTGGAAGAAGTACTTCAAGCCCCTGCGGGTAAGCGCCAACATCATCATCAAACCGACCTGGGAGCGCTACTCCCCAACTGGCAGCGATATTGTCGTCGATATAGATCCCGGGATGGCCTTCGGCACGGGGCAGCACTCCTCCACCGGAATGTGCATCATGGCCATCGAGGATCTGCTGCTCAAGGACGGCTCCCGTGAAGAGAGGACTGTCCTGGACGTCGGCACGGGCACGGGGATACTTGCCATATGCTCCGCGAAACTCGGCGCGCGCGCCGTAACGGGAATCGACATTGATCCCAAGGCCGTTGAGATAGCGGGTAAAAACATCATCCTCAACGGAGTGGAAGACCGCGTCGAGATTATCAATCGCGATATCACCCTGTGCAGGGGCAGCTTCGACCTGATCGTGGCCAACCTGATATCGGGGGTACTCATACAGCTTCACGAACACCTGATATCCCTGACGAAACCCGGTGGATACATCATAGCGTCGGGGATCACCGAGCATGACGCGAAAGACGTGGAGAGGATATTCTGCAACGGGGACGTAACGCTGCACAACACGCAGATCGAAAAGGAATGGGTCTGCTACACCTTCAAGAAGGCAGCCCGGTAACGCGGCTCATCATCCCTGAACCACACCTTTGAACACCCGGAGAGAAACCGTGGCCACACCGAGAATCTATCATCCCCAAGCGCTTGACGAGGGAACCGCTACCACACTGGGAGAGGAATACTGCGCCTACCTGAGAGACGTCCTGCGCCTCAAGGAGGGGGACGGACTGACACTCTTCGACGGGGTGGGGCATGAATATCGGGCTGTCATCAGGACTTTTACACCCGGCGCCGCCGAGCTGGAGGTGATCACAAAAGAGAATATCCGGCTGCCCGAGACGAGAATAACGCTCGCCCAATCACTACCCAAGGGGAGCAAGATGGAGTTCATCATCCAGAAAGCCACGGAACTGGGGGTCAGGCGGATTATCCCCTTCATCTCCTCACGCTCCATACCCCGCCTCACGGGCACCAGGGCTGCGGGCAAGGCGGCACGGTGGCGGAAGGTGGCCGTCGAGGCCTCCCGGCAGTGCGGCAGGGGGGATGTTCCCGAGGTGAGCGAGATCATATCGTTCGATGAGATGCTCCGCACGGCGGACGGGGATGCACTCCGGATAATCCTGTGGGAGGGAGAGGAACAGCTTGGAATCCGCGAGGTACTGACCGATGAGCGGTACGCGGGGGTGAACGGATTCTGTGTCGTCATCGGCCCTGAAGGCGGATTCTCCTGGGAGGAGGTTGAAAAGGCCCAAAAGAACGGCTTCCTCCCCACGAGCCTGGGGAGACTGATCCTGAGAACCGAGACGGCTCCCCTCGCCGTCCTCTCGATCCTCCAGTACGAGAAGGGCCTGTTCGGCACGACAAAGGAGGACACCCCATGACCTTTTACTACGGCGGGTTCTGGCGGAGGTTTGCGGCGATTTCGATAGACACGATCATTCTCGATCTGTTCACCATCATCCTCTCCCTGATAGGAAACTTTATCATTCCCCTGGACGACGGTTTCACCTACGCCGTGATTATTCCCTACTACGGGATGGCCGTCTTGCTCAACGCGGCCTACTTCACCTATTTTCACGGCACCACGGGGCAGACACCGGGGAAACGACTGTTCGGCCTCAGGGTCGTGCAGGCGGACGGAGCACCCATGACCCCGGGGATCGCCTTTCTCCGGTGGGTGGGATACATCATATCCAAGGTCCCGCTCCTCCTGGGATTTCTCTGGGCCGCATTCGACGGCAGAAAACAGGGGTGGCACGACAAGATAGCGGGGACGGTTGTGATCAGAACTATCGAAGATCGGAGAGCAACGGATCGGGTATCATCGGATGCGAGGTTCGGGCCAAGCCGGGGTTACGCCTCTGCGGGCGGGGGCTTTCCATATGGCAGCGGGGGCGAATATGGCACGCCGGAAGAAGACGGGTCCGATGGCAAAAACACTTGACAAAGGAATCGAGATTGGATAAAAGCCAGACTTTCTTGAGGCATATAGTGTGGGTCGGTAGCTCAGTCGGTAGAGCACGGGACTGAAAATCCCGGTGTCGGCAGTTCGATTCTGCCCTGACCCACCATTTATCAAGGGGTTGCGTACCGACGCAGCCCCATTTTTTGTGCCGCTCTCCCTTGCGTTTCAAGACCGCCCCCCCTTCAACAAAGCCCTTGACCGGAATCTTCCGGGAGGGTACTCTTCTTCCCGGTTTCATTACGATCCTGTTTTCCGGCAGCCGTATCGATCTACTAGAGAGAGGGGACACATCGTGAGGGACTCAAAGATATTCGTGGCAATACTGTTGATAGTCATACTGTCCGGATGCTCATCTATCATGTCACAGCACACAGCCCCCCCACTGAATGGTGCCGACAATTCTTCCGTCACCTCGCAGCTGTATGAAGAGATGTTCGCCGACGGCACCCCGGACGTGGCGAAGATGAACCTGTTCTTCACGAAGATGCCCAAGGGAGGGGATCTCCATCATCACTATTCAGGAACGATATACGCCGAAACGTATCTGGACTGGGTCGCCAGAAAGGACTGGAGGATCGACCGGCGCACACTGAGGATCGTCACCGACAGCGGGAAGAGCGATGAAACGGACAATCTGATAACCGTCCGGCTGCTGCTGGCCGATGACGCGCTGTACCGGAGGCTGCTCACCCTCTGGTCTGATAAGGATTACCGGAATCACAGCCACAATCAGCCGCCGCCTGATTCTAATTTTTTCAGCACCTTTGGCTACTTCGGGGATGTATCCCATGAATATATGGATGTCGGCCTCAAGATCCTCAAAGAGCGGGCGCTGAAGGAAAACGTTCTGTATATAGAGACCATGCTTGCCCGCGTTGGCGTGAGGGGCAGCGACTACTTCGACGGCAATGATTCAAAGACGCTCAATCGGTCATTGCGAGAGGCGAAGTCGCAGGAGGAAACCAACAAACTGCTCGATCGGATAACCACGACCCTTCTGGGAGATAAGAGATTCATCTCATCGGTCAGTGGGTTCGTGACGATGGTGGAGGATAACCACCGCGGTATAGATGACAATGATTTTGTCATGCGGTACCAGACGTATGCTGTACGGATCTTCGATCCGATACAGGTCTTTGCCGATCTGCTTTCCGGCTATCTGGCCGCGGAAAGGTCGCCACTTATCGTCGGTGTCAATATCGTCGCGCCGGAAAACAACGGCGTGGCATTGGCCGATTATACCCTCCACATGAGGATGTATAACTACCTTCTCGGCAGGTACCCTGCCGTCAATCGGGCCCTTCACGCGGGTGAACTGACGCTGGGGATGGTCAGGCCGAGGAATCTGACCTTTCACATACAGCAGGCACGCGATATAGCCCAGGCCCAGAGGATCGGGCATGGCGTTGATCTGCCGTATGAGCAGCATTCCCTGAAATTGCTGAAAGACCTCAAGGAGAATGCGGCGGTTGAAATCAACCTCACCAGCAATGCATTTATCCTGGGGGTAGAGGGAAACGAACACCCCTACCTCATCTATTCAGACTATGGCGTGCCGCTGGTCATAGCCACGGATGACTCCGGGGTGTCGCGGAACAATCTCGCCAACGAGTACGTCCTCCTCGCGAGCAGGTACCATCCCACGTACGGACGCATAAAGGAGTATGTGTATAACAGTATACGATACTCTTTCCTGGAGCCGGCCGATAAGGCCTCTCTCAAGAAGCTCCTCGATGAACGATTCGCGATTTTTGAAACCGAAATGGCAGATCTGTATAAGAACCTCAACCAGTGATGGAATCGGCAAGAGGTTACTATAGACTATTCTGACAGGTGGGGCGCCCATATGGAACAACCGATCAACATCGATAGAGAAACTTGTACCGTCTGCGGCCTGTGCGAAGAAATCTGCCCCGTCCGGCTCATGACGAAAGACAGCGAGGCCGGAATTTCGTTCCGCCCGGACCGGGTACCTCTCTGCATCAAGTGCGGTCAATGTATGGCGATTTGTCCGTCGCAATCCATCGCTGTAGAAGGGCTGGACTATGAGCGAGACTTTTTTGAGCTGCCCCCCGGGTCCGCATCCGGAATGCCCTTTCTGGAGATGATACAGACACGCCGGGCGATTCGGGTTTTCAAAGACAAGCCCGTGCCCAGGGAGCTGTTGGAAAAGGTGGTGGAGGCGATCACCTTTGCCCCGCCGGGTTTCACGCCCCTCAAGACAGAGATCGTCGTCGTGCAGGACACGGCTGTGATTCGCCAAGCCCTGCCTGAGATGATCAAGGTCTACGATACTCTCTTAAAGGTAATGGGCAATCCGATAGGGCGCTTTCTCGTTCGCCGCAAGGTGGGGGCGGCAAAATTTAATACGCTGGAACGGCATGTGGTGCCGCTAATGAAGAGCCGCCTGCCGGAGTTGAAACAGGGAACGGAGGACACCATTACGCGTTACGCGCCGGCGATGATTCTCTTTCATGCCCATCGCGACGCAGAGAATGCTGAAGGCGATAGCCGCGTTGCTGTAACCTATGGTTTCCTGGCGGCGCACGCGCTGGGCCTGGGAGGATCCGCGATAGACCTTATTCCACCGGCGATTGAGAACAGCCCCGTGCTGCGCGAGTTATTCTCAATCCCCGACAGCAATGTTGTTTTCGCCTCAATGATCCTGGGGTATCCCAGGTACCGATACCAGCGGGGCATTAAACAAAAGCTCAAGGGTGTAAGCTGGATTTGAGAAGCGGGCTTTCCTTATGAGGGACTAACACCACCCTGTTCCCCTGATGTGCCCCGCCCTTTCAATAAAGTCCTTGACCGAAATCTTTCCGGGGGGTATTCTTCTCCTCGGTTTTGTTACGTTCTTGTTCCCTGGTAGATTTATTAATTCGACCGGCACCTTAATACAGAAAGAGCATGTATGGTCTGATTGCGGAAAGCTCTGTTTCTCAAAATGAGTGATGGGGCTTTTGTTTTTTGTGAAGGGGTTATACTACAAATTTGCAGCGTTTGGTTTTTATCAGGAACTACTTAAATAAATAGGGCGCTGTCCCTCTTTATTCTCTTTATTCGAAGGTTGGACATGAGCAATCAGATCAATATCAGGAAATTTGTCGAGGACGCGCTTCAGGCCTCACGGTTCGCCGTCCTGTCGACAGAGGGCGATGGTCAGCCGCACGCGAGCCTGATAGCCATCACACCGGCCGAAGGATACCGGCACCTCATCTTTGCCACGTATCGCGACACGCGCAAGTACCGCAACCTGGTCGACAACAGCAAGGTGGCTGTCTTTATCGATGGCCGGGAGATGGTCATCTCAGGCCATGCGGAGGGCTTTGTCATCACCGCGCTTGGCCGCGCTGAAGAGATCGGGGATGCAGGGCATGACGCGGCCTTCCGCGCGCATCTGGAGCGGCATCCCGATCTGGAGTCCTTTCTGCGGTCGGCGGACTGCGCGCTCTTTCGCGTTACGGTCAGGGCATATCAGGTCGTGCGGGGAATCGACGACGTCAGGTGGTGGTCCATAGACGATCCTGCCGCCACCTGACATGTATGCGCGCCCCGCCCTTTCAATAAAGTCCTTGACCTGAATCCTCCGGGAGAGTACCCTTCTCTCCGGCTTCGTTACGTTCTTGTTTTCTAGTAGATTTATTGATTCGACCGGCACCTTAATATAGAAGGAGCGCGTATGGTCTGATTTTTGAAAGCCCTGTTACTCGAAATGAGCGATAG
>JAFCZZ010000547.1 GCA_019314085.1 Deltaproteobacteria bacterium
CCGAAAGTTGGCCGTGAAGTATCACCCGGACAAAAACCCCGGGGACAAGATAGCCGAGGCCAAGTTCAAAAGAGTTGCAGAGGCTTACGAAGTTTTAAGCTCAACGCAGTTGCGCAAAGCTTATGACGACCACGACCACCCGGCAGTCAGAGTGACACCGAAGGCAGGCGACAAACATACGGACGGCAGCGCCAAAGAAGCACCAGAGCCGTCGCCGTTTGTCGATTTTGTGAAGGTTCAGCAAGACACGGCAGACATTATTGATAAACACGATCCGTTTAACACTTTCACAAAGTACCAGAAATGACTAAGGATTAGACAAAACCTAAACGTTCAATGTTAATGAGGGTGACAAGATGTTGTTCAAACTTTTGATGTTGGAGGCAATAGTGTTTGCCTTATTGATGACGCCGTGCATCCTGATTTTTGGTAATTGGTTGTCTGACAGGTTGGCACGAACAACGAAGTTGTCGTATGATCTTAGAGAATGGATCACGGCGCTGGCTGTTTTCCCGGTGGTGGTAGCTCCGTTTATGGTTGCAGCCGTGGTGTTGTGCATTTGGTTGGTGAACAGGTTCGAGCCAGTATGAGCTTTGACAGAATAATCAACGACGGCAAGCTTGATCTGGTTGCGCAGTTGGTAGGCGGGCCGGGTGACGGTATGAGGATCAACGCAAACATTTGCGGCATTGGCGGCGAATTCAGGTTAGCGCGCAAGGCTAAAGAGGTTCAGCGTGACGTCTGGAATCCGACGATGCACATACCGCAGCCAGACTTTTCGTGCCATGTTTACATTAGAACGTCAACACAGGTTTTCAAATATGTAGGAGTAACGTGACATGCGATTGAGAAAAACAGAATTCAAGTTCAGCACGGTAAACAATCAGCACGAAATAGTCATGTGGAATGAGACGGGCTTCGAGACAGATTCGGAGACGTGTTACACGGTCGCATCGTTTAAGAGAACGAGCGAAGGCTACGACATGGTGACAGTCGGTGACAGGTTCTTCAAGACTGAGGACAATTTCTTAGTGGCGAAGCACGCTATACGATTCTTGCAGGAGCTTTTCGATATCACCAACAACGACGACGGCAACATTGACCCCAAACTCGGAACGTCGAGGAGCTACGCCAATGGCCACCGATAGAAAGACAACAGTTGTCAACGTTCATCTTGGGCCATGTGACGTTTGCATTATGCGCCCGTCGATCTTCCGAAATCCGTACGAGATCGGCAGAGACGGTGAGCGTGCAGATGTGATTGTAAAGTTCCGGTCGTATTTCTACAACAGAACGCACAGCGACCCGAAGTTTTGGGCAGCGCTGCAAGAGCTTAAAGGCAAGCGACTTGGTTGTTGCTGCAAGCCGAAGGATTGTCACGGTGACGTTATAGCGGCGTGGCTAAATGTTTAAGACTGAGGAGTTCTAATGAGCAAGGCACTGAAAGAGGTAGCAGCCATTATGGTTGTGGTTCTTTGTCTATCGACAGGAATCATATTTTACGCCAACAAGAGCGTATGCGATACAAAGTCAAACGACTTCGAGTGGGTCGCGAAGTGCGACTACTACGAGGGCTGTAAGACTTTTACCGTGACGTTTCCGGCAGAGAAAGACAAGCACGGTTTGATAGTGCCACCCGGCGAGCGTCGGTGCCCGAAATGTTTACACGGGATCAGTTGGTATTTTTATCATGTCATCGACGGAGTTCGGTGCAACGGGAAAGGGACAGATCATGTTAACTGAGCCGTTTACAGTACACCAAAACTTTGACGAGACAAGACCACCCGCGCACGATAATCGAAAGTTTTGGATCGAGTCTTGCGGTTGGCACTTGCACAGCAACGGCAAGATTTATCTGCGAGCGCCGGAGTTTTTCCCGACGCGCAGAGACGCCGACGACGTTCTGGAGCAATTTCCGAAACCAGAAATGCCGGAGCCGGATCGCGTCTGGCGAAGCGGCGACGTCTTTAAGGCGGAAGGCGCTGACCGACCGATGATTTTCATTAAGCATACTCCGCACCTATCCAGAAGCTTGGGCAGCATTGGGAAAGTCTTTTGCTTGGCGACGGAAGGCTGTGACATGGGTCACA
>JAFCZZ010000548.1 GCA_019314085.1 Deltaproteobacteria bacterium
TAAGACAGAAATTTATGTTTTTCCCTCGCGCGCGTACGTCTCCGATTACCGTTTAACTGCGTCCACCCTTATAAAGGTAACCGAAGGTTTTGAGCGTAAAGGTTTTAAGGTGTAAACCCGTAGTTTCTAGAGAGGCGCCGCGTGACTAGGTCTCAAGATGTCACCTACCAGCCTTCCATGGAGTTGGATGAAGAACTTTTTCTGTCGCTAAGAGCTTCCACCACCATTCATTTTCAACGTACCATTTAACTGTTTCTTCCAGTGCTGATGAAAATGTATGTTTTGGTTTCCAGCCTAGCTCAGACCTTATCTTTGTTGAGTTAAGGCTGTATCTCAAGTCGTGGCCTAGTCTATCCTCGACGAATGTTATTAGGTCTTCCGTCCTGTCTAGAGGTTTGAGGATTTCTCTGACAAGCTGCGCGCGTATCAGAGATCCGCATTCTATAATCGAATTCACACCTACCGAGACTCTTCCCTGAATTGAAGCCTCATCTTCAACTTTTCCTTTTATTTCTGGTTCTAGCGCGCGGAGGGGTGAATCTGATTCATGGTTGGGGTTGTGTAGTGATTCTAATAATAGCTTTAGCGATCTTCCTGTGCGCGTGCGTAGGCGTAAGCATTTATTACGAATATAAGCCATGCGGGTTCTACTATGCCTTTCGATCCAAGCTCCATGAAAAAGATTATGAGTGTACCGGCGAGACCCAGCACCATGGCTGTTGAAGAGAGAACTTTAACCCAACTCTTAAATTTTCTGTTAGGCCAGCGGTTAAAC
The DNA here is from genome assembly GCA_019314085.1 of Deltaproteobacteria bacterium. The sequence continues at coordinate 776 of JAFCZZ010000548.1, forward strand.
TCCCAGGCTGAAACAAGACCCAAAACACCGCTTGCTAGGTAAAGGAGCGGCAGGGGAGATGATGTACGGAGAACCGATGTACGGAGAACCGCGTTAAAAAATAGAGAAGTCAGCAGGTAAGCTGAACCTAGAACGTGGAGGATGAAAACCCCTTCAAAACCTACTTCAGAAGCCTGAAGCACGGTGATTTTAGCACCGCAGTTAGAGCAGTACTTAGCCTGCGGGAGGTTCTCGAACCCGCACCTACTGCACTTAACGCTCCTCTTCATTCTTAATCACCCAATAAATTTATGTTTTTACATCTATAAAAATAAGGATGTACCGTGTTAAGAGCGTTTCTTAACATTTTCTTTTCTGCTACGCGCGCCTAAGCGCGTAAAGTATTTAAAATAATTTTATATACCTCTTTACTGGAGGGGGCAAATCTGATCCATGGTTGGGAGTGGGTAGTTATTTTAATGATAGCCTTAGTGATCTTTCTGTGGGGGCCGAGTAAGATACCGGAGATTGCTAGGGCTTTGGGTAGGGCTAAGGGTGAGTTCGAGAGGGGTCAGAGGGAGTTCGAGGAGGCTGCTAAGCTGGAGTTGGAGAGGGGTTCGGCGCGCTCGGGCGACGACGTGCTCGTCGAGACCGCTAGGAAGCTCGGCATAAGCACTGAAGGCAAGACTATGGAGCAGCTCTCTCGAGAGATAGTCGAGAAGGTTAAAAGCGCTTAAATACGTAGGTTTAACTTGAGCGGTCGGGGGTTGTGGGTTGGGTCAAGACTCCCTTAAAGGTATAGCTAGGAAGTATGGTATGTTTTCGAGTATGGAGGAGTATAGGATGCATCTCAGAAAGTCGAGCTCTAATGCCGGTAAGGGTGGTGGGGAGAAAAACGGTAAGGGTGAGAAGAAGCCTAAGAAAGAGAAGATATACGCGCTCAGGTTCAACCATAAGCTTGTGGTTCTCAAGCTAACTAACGGTGAGGAGTTGAGGGGGAAACTTCATTGGAGCAAAGCTAACCCATACGAGGTGATCCTGGAAACCGATGAAGGGGAGATCCTCGTATTTAAGCACGGCATACTCTACCTTAAAGAGGAGGCTTCAAGTAAAGCGCGCCCATAAAAAAGGAGTACGCGTGCGCGTAAAAATTTATATTATATTGTAAAATAAACTTTTTGCGTAGATATGTGTCTAAGAGAGGTGTAGTATGTTGTTTAGGGAGAGTAAGGTGGTTTACTTTCATGAGGCAGGTTCCCAAAACACATATGAAGTCTTACGTTTAGCGTTGGAGAGAGCGAAAGAGAGAGGAATAAATAGCGTGGTTGTAGCGTCG
>JAFCZZ010000072.1 GCA_019314085.1 Deltaproteobacteria bacterium
TCGCAAAAGATGCCGTTGACAAGGTATATACAGAGAAGGGGGAAGGAGTGACACTGGAGGTCCTCCTGCCCGAATCGCTGAAGATATTATCGGGATAGGCCGATGCTACACCGAAGAGGGCTTCATTCTCCCTAAGGGGGATGGCCCTGTTATCTTGAAGGAATGAGAGTTATGAAGGCACCGATACTGGATCCTGAACAGTTCAGTGAAGAGGAGGGATTTGAATACTCTCTGCGCCCGAAAACCCTCGCCGAATACGTGGGGCAGGAAAAGATAAAGGAAAATCTTTCCATCTTCATGGAGGCGGCGCGGCTACGGGGTGAGGCGCTTGATCATGTGCTCTTGTCCGGACCTCCCGGGCTTGGAAAGACGACGCTGGCGTATATCATTGCACGGGAGATGGGTGTTGATATAAAGGTGACCTCCGGTCCGGTTATAGACCGTCCCGGAGACCTGGCCGCTATTCTTACGAACCTGAACGAACATGATATCCTCTTTATCGATGAGATCCACCGGCTTCCGCACGTTGTAGAGGAGATCCTGTATCCCGCGATGGAGGATTATTATATCGATATCCTCATCGGTCAGGGCCCGTCCGCGCGTTCCATGAAACTGGATATCCCCCGCTTTACCCTGGTGGGGGCCACCACTAGGGCGGGTCTTCTCACCTCGCCCCTTCGGGACCGTTTCGGCATGAGTTTCAGGCTCGAATTCTACACGCCGGAGGAGCTGGCGATCATTATCAGGAGATCGGCGAATATCCTGTCGATACCCATCGATGATGCCGGCGCACCTGAAATAGCCGGCCGTTCCCGGGGGACTCCGCGTATAGCGAACAGACTCCTCAAGAGGGTCCGCGATTTTGCCCAGGTGAAGGCGGATGGTATCATTACAGGGGGTGTTGCCATAAGCGCCTTGGAGATGCTGGAGGTGGACCAGCGGGGGTTCGATTTTATGGACAGGACCATACTGCTGACCCTGATTGATAAATTCGACGGCGGCCCGGTCGGTATCGACAGTCTTTCCTCCGCGATAGGCGAGGAGAAGAATACCATTGAGGATGTCTATGAACCCTACCTTATTCAGGAAGGGTTTCTTCATCGCACGACACGGGGCAGGGTGGCGACGCGGCTCGCGTACGAACACTTTGGGAAAAAATGGGTCTCGAGGGAGCAGGAGGGACTGTTCTGAGAAGGGCTTTCAGGTTTCGATGTAAAGGGGGACCGTGATTTGAATACGGGACCCGAGATCCGAAAGAGCGGGCCGGGTCGATATTATGAAGATATTACTCCACATCTGTTGTGCGCCGTGTGCCATCTATCCCCTTGCTGTACTGAGAAATCAGGGGCATGAGGTTACCGGCGTCTTTTATAATCCGAATATTCAGCCGTATACCGAGTATGCCAAGAGGCTCGAGACACTGATAGCCTATTCTAGGGATGCGGATCTAAAACTTATCAAATTCGACGACTATCCCATGGAGGAGTTTCTCAGGGGTGTGGCCTTCAGGGAAGAGATGAGATGCGAATATTGTTATCATATGCGCATGAGCTATACCGCGCGCATTGCAAAGAAGGGTAAATTTGAGGGTTTCACCACGACACTTCTCTACAGTAAATTTCAGAACCACCATCTTATGAGGGAATTGGGTGAAGGGCTTGCAAAGAAATATGATATAAAGTTCTATTACCACGATTTCAGGGAGGGTTGGAAGGAGGGAATCAGGGCCTCCAGAGACCTGAACATGTACCGGCAGCAATACTGTGGATGCATCTACAGCGAGAAGGAGAGATTCTACAAAGAACCCTAACACATACGTGTGTCTTTTACGACACACTTATGGGAGACCTGTCGTATGTGCCATTTTCGGTACTGATGATCTCATAATGATAATCCTTGTGTTTCGAAGAGGTTATGCAGAGGCTGCATAACCGGCGCCCCTTTACGGATACTTGGTATGCTTATTGCCTTCTCCCATGTGAAAGGCGGGATAGATGTACATACAAAAAACCATTGAAAAAGAGATACGCTGCAAGAGTGTGGGACTTCACTCGGGCAGAAAGATCAATATGACTATCAACCCGGCGGGGGTCGATGAAGGTATTGTATTTTATCGGAGTGACCTGCCGGGGAGTGACAGGATCAAGGCAGATCCCACGAGTGTGTCCGACACGACACTGGCAACGACCCTGGGAACAAATGGAACGAGAATTTCGACGGTTGAACACCTGTTGTCCGCATTTTTCGGAATGGGGATAGACAACGCAATTATAGAAACGGACTCCTTTGAGATCCCGATCATGGACGGCAGCTCTCTGCCTTTTGTAGATTTTCTAAAGGAAGCCGGCATCAAATCTCAGGGCAAATCAAAGCGGTTCGTGGTGATAAAGGAACCGGTGTCTGTCTCTGACGATGAGGGGAGCGCGGCCATTCTCCCTTCTCCCGAGTTCAGGATCACCTACGACATAGATTTCAGTCACCCTTTGATAGGAAGACAATCGTACGACATGATCTTTTCTCATGAGGCGTATGAAAATGATATCTGTGCGGCTCGGACATTCGGTTTTCTTCAGGAGGTTGAGTACCTCCAGGCACGGGGTCTTGCCTTGGGAGGGTCCCTTAATAACGCGATAGTTCTGAATGAGGAAAAGGTTATCAATAAGGAGGGACTCAGATTTCCCGATGAGTTCGTGAAGCACAAGATACTGGATGCCATCGGAGACTTGTCCCTTCTCGGGATGCCTATCATCGGTCACTTTGTGGCATACCGATCCGGTCACCGTCTCAACAACCTCCTTCTGAGGAAACTTCTGGAGCGCAGGGAGTGCTGGGAGATGATCCATTATTTTAACGGTGAACGGGAACTGTTCGATGAGATCATCGATGCCCGTCCGTATGACGTGCCGGATGAAGGTTTACCCCTTCCCGGGGATTAGCCACCCGCAATCCGTTTACCCCCTAAATAAGCCTTGCTTTTTGGACTTCCTTTCCTTAGTATATTCCGGCACTGGGGTTTGACGTTCTACAGGATTGTCAGACTTGACGGGCCGGGGAATCAGTTCTATGCGCAGTTGCAAGTTTCTCATATTGTCATGCCTCCTTCTCTTGCCGGTGCAATCATTTGCGGCGGAAGCAAGGGTTACGGATCTGCTTATAAGCAACACGTCGGATGATCTGCTCGTATATCTCAAGCTGGAAAACTCCTTTACAGAAAAGATGGAGGAGGCGATACTTGCCGGAATCCCGACCACCTTTACGTTTGTCCTGGAGCTATACCAGGAGCGGCACTGGTGGTTTGATAGGAAGATATCTCTTTTTGAGGTCAGGCACACCATCAAATACGATAATATAAAGAAGATCTTGTACGTTCTCTTTACCGAAGAAGGGAAGGAACCGGAGCAGCTCAAGGAGTTTTCGGATGCAAAGATCGCGATGTCGGAATTGAACGGCATTGCATTTGCCCCCTTGAAGTGGTTGAAGAGAGGAGATGCGTACTACCTGCGAGTGAAGGCAAAACTCGACGAGGTCCGGCTTCCGCTTCATCTGGAGTATGTTTTCTTCTTCGTATCCTTGTGGGATTTTGAGACCGACTGGGCGCGACAAGATTTTGTATATTAATGAGACTCAGGTTTCATAAGGCTTTGCCGCAATGAAAGCTGTAAGTCGAATTAACACCGTGAGCGGAGCGAATCGGTGTAACCGTGGTTGACTCAGGTTTCATAAGGCTTTGCCGCAATGAAAGCTGTAAGTCGAATGAATACCGGGTAGCTTACTACAGGGCTCACAGAGGTGGTGAGGGACTTGTCTCGGCAACGCCTTGTTATTTTTAGGGGATCCTTCGGGGATGAGGGCTAACTAGCGCAGTGGTAGATAGATGAATCCTGATGAATTAAAAAAACGCCGCAGAGAGCGTATCGCAATACTGGTTGTCATAGCTATTATCATTGTTCTTACCTACATAGAGAGTAATCTTTCCACCATAGAGGTCCTTCTGCCGATATCCAATGAGGTACTGATCTTTGGCCTGATCAATATCAATCTGATTCTTATCATCTTTCTTATTTTCCTGATCTCACGTAATTTGACCAAGCTGATATTTGAACGAAGGCGGGGGATCCTGGGGTCGAAGCTGAGGACAAAACTTGTCGTCGCCTTTATGATCCTTTCCCTGATACCCACGGTTATACTTTTCCTTGTTTCCATTCAGTTTCTCTCATACAGCATAGACAGCCGCTTTGACATAAAGATGGGCAGGGCATTTAACCTGTCCCTTGAGGTTGCCCAGGATTACTATCAGAAGATTTCCGATAATGCGAAATACGATGCCCTCCAGATCGGGTCTGAGATAACAGACAACAAATTATATGAAAAGGAACAGGGAGAGTATCTGAAGGCATTTTTGACACAGCGGCAGAGGTATTTTAATCTTGGGTCCGTAACCGTCCACTTTGATAACAGGGATGAGGATCTGTTTCTCAAAGATCCGAACAATCCCGACATCCTTCCCCCCCGGTTTTCGCCCCGGGTTCTGGAAGATGCCTTTATGGGAAAAGACCTTTCAATAGTCAGCTCCGTGGGAGGGGGGGACATGATAAGCGGGATAGCCCCCCTCTATTCCAACTTCAGTCCCAAAGAGGTCATCGGGGTCATCGCCGTTAGTTATTATATAGACAAGGCTTTGATTGGAAAGATGTCCATTATTTCCAGGACAGCTGAGGAGTACAAACAGCTTAAACTGTTAAAAAATCCGATAAAGATCAGTTATATCATTACACTCTTTATCGTCACCCTCCTGATCATCTTCTCCTCAATGTGGTTCGGTCTTTTCCTGGCGAAGGGGATCACCGTTCCCGTACAAGAGCTTGCCGAGGCGACCCATGAGGTGGCCCACGGCAACCTCGACTACCACATAGATGTCCTGGCGGAGGATGAGATCGGGGTGCTGGCGGATTCCTTCAATCAGATGACGAAGGATCTGAAGGAGAGCAGCCTTGAATTGAGACAGGCCAATACAGATCTTGAACAGCGTAGGAAATATATGGAAACCGTCCTTCGTAACGTTTCGGCTGGTGTTGTCTCCATAAACAGGAATAATGTGATCAGCACCATAAACAGGGCGGCTGAAAAGATGCTGGGCATAAACGGTGAGGAAATTCTCAACAGGAGATATCAGGATGTCCTGAAGCCGGAGCACATGGAGCTGGTCAAGGAACTCCTCGAAGAATTGTATGAAAATGATGGAGGTTTCGTAGAGAGACAGATCCAGCTGATAGTCAAGGATAGCGTGATTGCAATCCTGGTATCGGCAATAATCCTGAGAGACGACGATGGCAACTATATGGGGATCGTGGCCGTGTTTGAAGACATTACCCAGCTTCAGAAATCCGAGCGTATCGCCGCGTGGAGGGAAGCCGCGAAGAGGATAGCACATGAGATCAAAAATCCCCTGACGCCCGTCAAACTGAGCGCTGAAAGGCTGCAGAAAAAATACGGAGACAAGATCGAGGGGAAAACGGATTCCGTATTTCATGAATGCACGAAGACGATCATAGATCAGGTAGAAACCTTGAAAAACCTGGTCAATGAATTCTCTCAGTTCGCGAGAATGCCCGTGACGAACCCCTCCCCCAATGACTTGAATACGGTTATTGAAGATTCCGTTATCCTTTTTCAGGACGCTCACAAGGATGTTGTATTTGATTTTCGGAAAGATGCCGACATCCCCTTGCTCAATATCGATGCACAGCAGATAAAGAGGGCGATGGTCAACCTCCTTGATAATGCGGTTGCTGCCGTATCGGCAGTGGAGCATGATGGGAAGGTTGAAATCAGCACCCAGTATGATAAGAATCACCGGAAGGTCCGGTTGGATGTCAGGGACAATGGTCTCGGGATATCGCCGGAAGACAAGATGAGGCTGTTTGAACCGTACTTTTCCACGAAAAAGGCGGGTACGGGTCTTGGTCTTGTCATCGTGAGCTCCATCATATCCGATCATAATGGTTCCGTCAACGTGGTGGACAACATAGAGGGTGGGACCATCGTGTCCATTGAACTGCCCGCAGCATAGGAGAAATATGAACGAGACTATACTGGTTGTGGATGATGAAGAGAGCATCTGTCAGTCGTTGAAGGGTATCCTTTCGGATGAGGGGTACGAAGTACTGACCGTGCAGAGCGGAGAAGAGTGTCTCGATATCATTGAGGAAGAGCTTCCCAGCCTTGTTCTTCTGGACATATGGCTTCCCGGGATCGACGGTATCGAGACCCTGAAACGCATCAAGCTAAAGTACCCCCGGATGCAGGTTATCATGATATCCGGTCATGGAACGGTTGAATCGGCGGTAACGACGACAAAGCTGGGGGCCTTTGATTTTGTGGAGAAACCCCTGTCTCTTGATAAGACCGTTCTCGTCGTCAACCACGCCCTGGACATTGTGCGCCTGGAGGAGGAGAACAGACTGCTGAAAAACGGACACGGTCACGAAATCGATGGAGAAAGTAAGGCAATTATTGAGTTGAGGGAGATGATACAGATTATCTCGCCCACCAATGCATGGATCCTGATTATGGGTGAGAATGGCACAGGAAAAGAACTCGTTGCCCGATCGATACACCGGCAGAGCAGCCGTTCCGACAAGCCTTTTATAGAGGTGAATTGCGCTGCAATACCCGAAGAGCTGATAGAGAGTGAGCTGTTCGGACACGAAAAGGGGGCATTTACCGGGGCCACCGAGAAAAAGAGGGGAAAGTTTGATCTTGCGAACAAGGGGACCATCTTTCTCGACGAGGTTGCCGATATGAGCCTAAAGGCTCAAGCGAAGATCCTCAGGATCCTCCAGGAGAAAAAGTTTGAGAGGGTGGGTGGGGCACGAATTATCGATACCGACGTACGGGTGCTGGCCGCAACCAACAAGGACCTGGAATATGAGATGGAGGAGGGACGGTTCAGACAGGACCTTTACTATCGGCTGAACGTGATTCCCCTTGGAGTCCCACCGCTGAGAGACAGGATAGAGGATGTTCCTCTCCTGGCACGGCGGTTTGTCAAAGAGTTTTCGAGCAAGGAGGCAAAGACGGAGAAACAGATTGCCGATGATGCCCTTGCTGTGCTTATGGAGCATGCCTGGCCTGGTAATACCGCCGACGATGTGCCGCCCCTATCAAAGGAAAACCAACGGTTCAGCAATCCTGACTCTTCCGGGGATGGAGATTCTCTCAAGGGGGCAAAGGAGGTGTTTGAGAAGGACTATATTGCCAAGAAGCTTGCGGAAAACAAGTGGAACATCAAAAAAACGGCGGAGGCGATCGGCCTGGAACGAAGCAATCTTCACAAGAAAATCAAGGCCTATGGACTCGAAGAGATGAAAGAAAAAAGGTAGGGTATGTCATCTGCCGTCTACGTGGCACGCCCTCCCCGGGTAGCCTGTGTCTCAAATCTCCTTCAACAATTGTATCCAATTCTCGTCCCGGGTGACGCCCTCGTCTCTTCTGCTTTTTCTTCTCCCTTGGGACGATACTATCCTCACACATCCCGACCGGCGGAAAGCCGGTGTTTGATATCGGACAGAGAAAAGCGATTAAAGGGGAGGAAGGCCAACCCCAAGATTGCGATGGTACCGATGCTCAGGAAATGAAGGACGATGGCATAGGGAAGGGCGTCGGCCTTGTTGATGCCGAATAGCCCGAGACCCAGCACGCAGAAAAAATGCCAGTTCCCGACGAATCCGGGTGCGGTCGGTATGGCGATGCCCAGAATGACCACAACCATAAGGACAAAAGCCGCCGACAGCGGGAGGTCAAAATCGAATGCAAAGAAGAAAAGGTACATGGCCACCGCATTGATCACCCATATCATTACAGAAAGAAATGCCAGGTAACACATGGATCTCCGGTGGGGGATGATTGTGAACCCATCGATAAGGCTGTCGATCAGGTGCGCCAATTTGAGGTGCCATCTCTCGGGGAACCTTTTCAAGAGGGGCGCAAGGAAATTGAGCGATGCCTTCCTCCTGAGGATAAGAAGGGTTATGAGACCGAGGAAGGCAAGTGTTATGAAAAAAAACAGGAGACTGCCCCTAATCAGCCAGGAAGGGACCGGTGTGAACAGAACAACGATGAAGAACAGCGTAAGGACACTCAGGCCGTCAAAGACGCGCTCCACCAGGATTGTTCCCACCGCTGAAGACATGCTGATGCCGGTCTTTGTACTGATGAGATAGGGTCGTGCAAGCTCGCCGATCCGTGCAGGGATAGCTATCACAGCTAGAAATCCCACACTGGTTACGGAGAAGAGTGAAAGTTGATCGACGGCCATGATGGGTTTCAAAATAATTCCCCACCGGTATGATCTGAGTATCTGTATGAAGACCAAAAGACCCAGTATCGAGGGGATAAAAGAGGCCTTTGTGTTTTTCAGTCCGTCGGCAATACCCCCCAGATCGACACCCCGGAAGGATAGATATACAAAGAAAAAGCCGACGGCAATTCCGAAAAAAAGTTTTTTTACCATGACATGAATTCTGTTCTTTAAATAAAGGCCAGAATCACCGTGTGCCGGTCAATTTACTCAGAGAGGTAATTGGCCACCTTATCGTGGAGACGTTGAGATGCAGATTTATTTCCGATGATGCCGACCCGTATGGATACCGTGGTCAGGTCCTTTGTCTTGTATTCGATGACGAAACGGACCCTTTCGCCATCTATAATGGCCTGTATTATCCCCTTGCTTATCTCTTTCTCGGGAAACACATCCGTTGCATTCATATAGGCCACGGTTTTCTCACAGGCATTCCATGCCTTGTCAAAGGGATAGGGATAATCGGTTTTTAATTCTCCGGTTATGTAGACGTATGCCCCCGATCCCCCGCCGACCGCGGCTCCGCCTACAACAGCGCCAAGACAGCCTGCCAGTACGGAGACGGCAACGAGCACAATCAAAAGTAACGGGAGTCTCTTCATAGTAGCATCCTTTCAACCCTCTATTCTTTTTAGTAAGTTAGAAATTATTTTCTGCGTTTTCACGCAGGGAATAATTTCGTTAACGCATTAGTAAGATAGAAGTTGCTTTCTCGTAGAAAGCAATTTCGTTATCGCACTTATCCCCTTTAGTGGGACTTATCCCGTTTATCGGGTGTAGATTTATCTTGAGCTTTATTCATCCGGCCGCAACCGGTATCCATTCGCGAGTGATGCCGACAGGGTGCTTGTGAAAACCACTCTCGGAGTTTTCTACCACATCTTTCATCAATATCAAACTGGAAATATCCGGGGCAGGAATGCCCTCCCGTGCATTGGTTGTAAGATCATGATATGCTAATAGATATTTCGAAGATTGTCCATCTTTTTATTGACGGGGCTGTAAGACAAGGATATCTCGGTTTCCCCATCTTCTGCCCGGAAAGGGAAGCAAGGGGGCATGTTTCACCTCAAAAACGGGGAAACGATCCGGATCTCCTTTGAAAATCGTGCGCTCTTGGTGTAAGAGAACTCGGATGAAGATAAAAACTACACCTTTCCTGATTCTCTGCCTTGTGATGCTGCTATGCCCCGGGCACCTAGATGCAGTTTCTGTAACCAGCTCGATCGCTGAAGGAACAGTGAGGATAACCTCGGAATGTCGCAGGCCCTGCCAGGGAGAGATGGTCAAGATTTGTATTGAATCGCCCGGACCTCTCTCTGCCGTGCTGTTCTTTGACGGGAGGAAATACCCGTTTATTTCAGACGGGGAGAGGCTGAGACATTTTGCCCTGATAGTTCTCGGGGTCGACATGACGCCGGGGACCTATGATGCTGTTGTCCGCCTCAGGCCTTCCCGCGGAACCCCCAAAGATATTCGCTTCAAGCTTGCGGTATCCCGGGGGACATTCCCTTCAAAAAGGATAGGTGTTGCCCGGCGTTTTACCAGCCCGACCCCGGCGGATATGCAAAGGATATACAGGGAAAAGGAACTTCTCGGGCGCATTTACGGGGCATCCGTTCCCGGCTGGCTGGGCAACGGAGGATTTGTCATGCCGTTGAAGGGGAAGGTGACAGGCGTATTTGGTGAACGGAGGGTGTTCAATGAAAACGTTGTGTCACGTCACCGGGGGATCGATATACGCTCGCCCCGGGGGGTTGCCGTCAAGGCCTCCAATGCGGGAAAGGTTGCCCTGGTCCGGAACCTTTATTTTTCGGGGAACACCGTTATCATAAACCACGGAATCGGCCTCTTTTCCATCTATTGTCATCTGTCGAAGAGCAGTGTTCGAGAAGGCACCCTCGTTGATAAAGGAAGAATTATTGGTTACACGGGTTCAACCGGGAGATCCACCGGGCCTCATCTGCACTGGGGGTTGAGGCTGGTCGATGAGTATGCCGATCCCCAGTCTATGATCTATCTTTCATTTGATTGAAAAAACAGAGGGTTTCTGAGATTCGCCATGCGGTCGTGGTCCTATGATTTGGAGGGCACAATCCCGTCAAAGCACTGCAGACACAAACTCTCCCGGGGAATAAGGAGGGATGCCACGAAGGCATCCATGGTATTGAACTTGACGGAGTCCGCACCTATCGTGCGGGCGACCCATGCCTCCAGATCTATCAGCTGTTCCATCGACAGGATGCCGCCCGTCTTGACGTGTTTTCGCGCCAGCAGTTCTCCCTCAGAGCGAGTTGAAATTCCGAAGGCACAGGGATACATGAGGGGCGGGCAGGCAATCCGCACATGTACCTCTTTTGCCCCCGCCTTTTTGAGGTCTTTCACCTTGTTGAGGATCTGTGTCCCCCGGACTATTGAATCATCGCAGAGGACGACCTTCTTGCCTTTCACATAGGGGAGAACGGAGAGCTTGCGCTTGGCCATTTTCTCGCGGGCAACCTGGGTGATCTGGGTATAACTGCGGTCGGCATACCGGTTGTAGAGAAACACATCCTGATAACTGATCCCCGATCGCCGGTGGTATCCGAGCGCATGCCCCACACCCGACATGGGGACGGGCGCGACGATGTCCGCAACGATGCCTCCCTCGTCGATATCCCTCTGGGCGAGACTTTCCCCGAGGTTGTTGCGCGCCTCCTGTACGTATACACCGTCTACGATGGAATCGATGCTCGCGGTATATGCCCATTCAAAGGCACAGTGTGCCCTGCGTGGAGATTCAACTTGCCCTGCCGTCTGAATCCCCTCATCATTGATATGGACGATCTCCCCCGGGGCCACATCCCGGAAGATCTCCATATCCATATTTTGAATGGCCCGTGATTCCGAACTCACGGCACAGCGCTCGGAATCTCCGCCAAGGATAAGCGGCCGGAATCCATAGATATCCCGTGAGGCGTAAATGCCTTCCGCGGTCAGAACCACCAGGGAATAAGCACCTTCTATCTTTTCCGAGAGGGCGGATATGCCCCTCACGATATTGCCCTCGCCCTTCTCGATAATAATCTTGG
>JAFCZZ010000549.1 GCA_019314085.1 Deltaproteobacteria bacterium
GCCTCTGAAATTTGCGCTGTGGGTATTGCCTGAAGGATAGCTATAGAGGGCAAAGGCGTCAGCAGATAGGGAAAAAACTGCTGGAAAATTCTGCGGCGTGTGGAAATTATATTGCGACAACCGGCAAGCCTTGTGCGGGCAGAAAAAAGAGCCATGGCCTCAATCAAGCGCCTTACATCAGGGTCTTCGCGATCCAGAGGGACACCGGGATACAAGGATGCATAGGCTATACGAAAATTTTCCAGTGCATCCATCTCTTCCAGGAATGCTTTGTATAAGTTTTCGTCAATTCGCATCGTTAAAAGTCGCCTTTGAGGTATATACAGATTTCAAGTTGTTAACCCATCTTAAGTATGCCTTTGATATTTACAATACTACCCTTGAGGGTCGCAGCTCCGCCAGTGACCAGGTCCATAAGTCCCTTTGCATCAAGCTTAATACTGGCCCCTTTTAACTCAGCACTGGCTGAGCCTGAAAGAACCAATGTGCCTCCTTTTATCTCGGTTTTGGAGGTACTCTCAATGGTAGTATTTATGGCCTTATATTCTGCCGCGCTGTCAGCGGCAACACCTATATTTTTTCCGCTCTTGATGTCAAAATTCTGACCGCTTTCATGGAGAGTTTCTTTCGTGGACTTGCATGTTATGGTCTCAGCATCCAGAGTAAAAGTTTTGCAGTTCATGGCAATGCTGTCTTGCTTCTGGGTAATCGTACTTGTTTCCTCCGAACCTTTGACGGTTGTTGTAATACTGGTACCGTCCATGACAATTGTTTGAGTAATCTGATCATCACCGTTTTCAACAGTCAGAAGAACTCCTTTTTTCTTATCAAGTTCTATGCGGCAAACAAGTGTTCCCATAAGTTAAAACCGTTAAAAAAGTTATCAGTTATCAGTTGTCAGTTATCAGTTATCAGTTATCAGTTTTATGTTTTGATCAACCATGAACTGTAAACTGCACCCTGCCCACTGACAACTGCACCCTGCCCACTATTACTTTATGTACTTTCCTCTTTTGTCTCCAGAATAATAGTACCCTCGTGAAGCTGGATTTTTTCGGTATCTTTATCAAATGTACGCTTCATATTGAACTGAGGTTTATTATCTACATAAATATGATTGATAGAGGTCTTGCTTGAATCAGTCTTGCCTAATAACAAATGATTACCCTGACTGTCCATTGGAAGACGGCCACCCGGCCGCCAGTCAAGAAAGCGCTCAATCCGTGCCCTATGGAAATCAAGTGCCACCAGAACTCTTTGTTCTTTATAGGCTGGGAAATAAAAGTGCCCTGGCGCAAAAAGGGGGTCAAACGGAACAACAACTTCCTTGTTGTCAAAGAGGGGAATTTTTACTTTGTACTGATCAAGTGCTGTCTGCGGATGTTCATACGTCTGATAGGTTTCGTCTTTTTCATCTCCCTGCTCACTGACAATCTTCCCTTCTACATAAATCGGGTAGCAAGGTGTCTTGAACCCGGGCAGATTCAGAGCACCTTCGTCCTTAAGTTCCAGCCGGGAATGCATATCGATATTGTAGCGGGAATATTCCATATTGTGATCAGCATCCGGCTCCTCGTCAACAGCCTGCGCCTGGAAAAAGATATCTCGCACGCGATATTCTGTGTCGTGAGGAAAGATTTTATCGCTCCAGAGGCCGCCTTCTATCTTGACAAAAATACCGGGCCGATAGGTAATCTGGGGAAAGCGGCAGTGGATCAGATGAAGCTCATGGCCTCTTATTTTATGCTTCTTTGACTCCAGATTGAAAGCCTCCTCAAAATCAGAGGCAATCGGCAGACACAACAGGATATCGTGCCGCAAGCCTTCCTTTGACTGATCACGGGATGTCTCTTTTTTTTGCGGGTTTTCAGAAAATGCATTCAAAAGTCTGTCATTATAGCGGATGGTTGATGGAAACGCTATACTGTATTCCGCTATTTCCAGCTTACTCATATTGATCGCCTGTCCAGTCGAATCCTTAGCGCCGGAAAGGGTGTATTCGTTTTCTTTTAAGTCATAGCTGAAGACACCGTTATGAGATGCTGCATACCAGATAATAAAATCATAAAAGCCGGCCCCTTTTTCTCCC
>JAFCZZ010000550.1 GCA_019314085.1 Deltaproteobacteria bacterium
GTTGAACTCCTCAGGGCGATACTCTTTCCGGGATATTTCAGTGATCCTGAAATAACGCCGGAGACTATGTCCTATTCGATAGGATCGAACTTAGGAAAGATACAGCGGCTGCTCCCCGAACAGATTAAACGCGGCTTTTGTTTTTCCTGTGAGATCAACGAGAAGGAAGCCTGTCTGGAATGTGAGGACCGCTCACAGGACCTGGCCGGTAAATTTATCTCCCGACTACCGGCAATTCGCAGATTGTTAGCCACCGATGTGATGGCGGCCTATGAAGGCGATCCGGCGGCCCATAGCCTTGGTGAAACCATTTTCTGCTATCCGAGCATCGCGGCTGTTACCAACTATCGTATCGCCCATGAGCTGTATCTTCTTGATGTGGACATCATCCCCAGGATCATAACAGAAATGGCTCATTCACAAACGGGTATTGATATTCACCCGGGTACAAAAATCGGTGAACGCTTCTTCATCGATCATGGAACAGGCACCGTTATAGGAGAAACCTGTGTCATCGGTCGAAATGTGCGCCTGTATCAGGGTGTCACTCTCGGGGCAAAAAGCTTTCCTAAGGACGATTCCGGAGCGTTGGTGAAAGGAATCCCTCGTCACCCCATTGTAGAGGACGACGTCATCATCTATTCGGGAACAACTATTTTGGGTCGTGTTCGCATTGGAAAGGGATCAATTATCGGCGGCAATGTATGGATCACCCGCGATGTTAAACCCGCCACCCGCGTTATGCAGGGAAAGCAAGCGGGGCCTGTTGTGACAAGCAGTGAATGACTTTCGATGTTTTAGCGTTTGTAGCAACAGAAACAAGGTGCCCCTTTATGGCGTTTTTCCAGTCAAGAACTCTCAATATTTCAAATGCTACTCCGTGCTTCCCTTCTGGAAAGAATCCAAGGATCGGTAGATAATCATCAGTCAGGCCAATTCGTTTCAGGGCTTTTTACTCTTCCAACCCGTCTATCATGGCCATGACGTTGTGCCCCAGGACCCGGTGGTTATAACCACCTTCCAGGATTGCGAAGCAGCCTCCGCCGCCCTTTCGGCTCGCGGCGCGGACCATACACCCCATCTCCCGGTAATCATCGGTCGAAAGCACGCCCCCCCAGTCTTCGAGGTGATTGTCAAAGCCTGCCGAGATCCCGATGATATCGGCGTCGTCGGGGAGCATCGCCTCCACATTTTTGAGATACACGTTCGGATCGGGGTCCGACGGATTGTATATGGTCACATAATCGGAGTGTCCCAGTATGTTGACGGTGCCGTCGCCGAAATGGAGGTCGAAATCCAGGATAAATGCCTTTTCTATCCTGCCCTCCCTCTTCAGCTTTGATATGGCGATGGCCATGTTGTTGAAGAAACAGAACCCCCACGCGCTGTTCGCGGAGGCGTGGTGACCGGGGGGGCGTATCAGGGCGAAGCAGGGCTGTGAAAGGCCGGTGAAGGCGGCCTGGACGGCTCCCCCCGCGGCGAGGGCGGCGATATCGTACAGCCCCTGCCTCTTCACGGAGGCGATATGCTGCTCCGTGTGGCAGGCGCGGATATCCTCCTCATCGGCCGGGATCGCTGGGGTAAAGCTGACCCTGTCCTGTATGACGTCGACAACGGCCTCCATCCGTCCGAAGGCGGCAGCAGGATCGAGACAGTACGACTGTGTGAAATCCTCGTGCCATATAACGTTCATACCCTCCCCCTCTCGTGGTGGCGACTTGAAGAGCAACCCAAACGAGCATACTTCCAACGGCTCTTTGCGTAGCTAGAGATTATTTATAATCAAGTTCACATCACACGGCAAGAGAAAAAAGCATGGGCACAAAAAAAGCCGTCGGAAAGCATAGCACCTCCCGACGGCATGTTGTGAACAGCTATTGGCAGTGTCTTACTTCTTTATCTGTATCTTTTTCACTGCGTTTTCCTTGGCCTTGGGAATGACAAGCTTGAGGATGCCGTCCTTGTAGGTTGCATCCACCTTGTCCACCTGGACCGCGTCGGGGATCCGGAAGCTCCTGTGGAATAAACCATAGGTCCTCTCGATTCGGTGATAGGTCTCACCCTTTTCTTCCGTTTCCTGTTTCTTCT
>JAFCZZ010000551.1 GCA_019314085.1 Deltaproteobacteria bacterium
AACGCGCAGGATTCCCTTCCTGATATGAACCAGTTACCGCGGATTATCGGTAGCCTGGAGAAAAAAATCGGGGACACCATCTCGAATACCGCCGGGATTCTCGGCACTGATCTGGACACCAGCGACGCCCTTGCTGTCAGAGCCGGGGAGGCCTCACGCTTTGTCCTGCGGATGGCCCTGCAAAAGCGCATATATGAACTGCTCTATGACGTCCTCTCGCATAAGGTGCCCGAAAAGACCGAAGAGATCGAGGCGACGGTAAAAATGCTTTCTGAAAAGGCGGCTCCTCTTGGCCATTTGAGAATTGACCTGACTGAAATGGAGGAAGGTGATTTTGAGGCGATATACCATCCGGAAGCCGCTCAGATAATGATGAAAGTCTGGCAAAGTCTTCAGCGATATATCGACCCCGAAAAGGATTTTGAAATAATCGATCTCATCGGCCGCGAAGACCTTGCCCGGCTGTACGCCGTCAGACAAAAAACCTGGGAAAATTATGCGATCAAATACTTCACTTACTGGACTGAGGACGTCTTTGGTGATATGCGGATTTCCGGCGACAACTGGCGGGACTTCCACAAGGAAATAGATGATTTAAGTATAAGATCGACATGCAACAGCCTGCAGGACCTGTATAGCAGCGTTAAAAACGCCCTTTATGTCGGCATTGACGATATTCTGAAGGAGGACATGAAAAATGAATTTCTTCAGATTCGGGAAACAGTTGAAAAATCCCTGAAGTCGATAAAAGCCAGGGGCTACGGAAACTGGAAAGAGCTTATTACCAATTGGAGTTACCTTGGCGATGATCCGAGTATCGCTTTTCAGAAACTACTCAAGGATATGCCTCCCGCCATGAGGCTGGGCGATTTCAAGGAGAAATATTTCTTATTCCCTGAAGACGCCGAAGAAGACGAAGCGGTAAATGTCGGTCAATATTGGAATAATATATGTATGAAGGCACTGGCATTGCTCGCTGACGACTTTGCCGAAAAGAAGCGGGAAACCCTGGAAACGCTGAAGCGGCAATACAGTAAATTCCCATTAACCTCACAAAAGAGCTCACAGGATTTGACTCTGAAGGAAATAAATAAGCTCAATGATATCCTGAAGCTGATAATCATTCCGCCTTTTGAAAAGACAAGGGAGCAGGCTCTTGACTCGCACCTCGACAAGCTCAGGGCGGATGAATCCAGGGTCAGAAAGCTCGTCGGCATTGTTGAGCCGCTCGCGTCGAAACATCCCTTAATCTGTAAAATATCCATATTGCCTTTGGAGCGGCAGAAGCAGCTCAGGCTCAATTCCGCGAGACAGTCGGACGGCCTGCTGGCCGAAGTATGGCGAGCCGTGCAACTCAGGCAGGGAAAAACTCAAAAACGCAAGGTCAAATTATATGATGACCTGCTCGGAGAGGTTTAAGATCCGGGTGAGGCGATCACTTTTGATTTGTACAAGTTCGTTGACGATGCTAACCCCGTCAGGACATTTTCTCTAAAGGGTTCATGGGGCTGCCTGCGACTTTTGCGGGGAGGCGATTTCAGAGACGAGGTTGGACATTCGTATCGTTGGCAGATCAGTTCGCCATCGGCCCAGGGCGGCACAAAGTGGGACGTTGAAATCACTGTCCAGGATGAAGACAATAAAGAGCGATCTTTTTGGATACAGTTGGAATTCAAAAAACCACTGCCTGACATCGACGACTGGCCGGACATAAGTAACTGATTTATAGGATAATGTACTAAATGTCTTCTCATTAGCCCCGTGATTTATCGCGGGACCCAAAATCAATATGGAGTTATTGACAACCGTTTCAACGGTTTATTGCACATCAGAGGACAATTGATGCTAAAAAGATTTTTCCAGCGGGGAAAAAAAGAACAAGACTCGACACCGCGTCTGTACCTTGGAGCCTTCGGTAAACATCCCGGCTGGGACGACCACATTGAAGACATCGGAATTGACACCGATTGCCTGATCAATATTAAGCGCGTGATGTATTTTCAGGGCATTGAAGGGAACATCCAGGCCGGTAGCTGGAAAGAGCTTGACGGGAATCAGCGACTCGATGGATACCGCCACTTGTTTGT
>JAFCZZ010000552.1 GCA_019314085.1 Deltaproteobacteria bacterium
GGATAGGAGTCGTGTTATACACAAAGACGTTCCCTGCAGCCCTTGTCTGAAGAAGAAATGCCCGACCGATTTCAGATGCATGGACCTGATAGGGGTGGATGATGTGTATGATGTCGCTAAAAAGTTGTTGAACCCCGAAACCGTGTCAGATCACATGCCGAAGGAATGAGCGGAATGAAAAAGAAAAGCGGCGCGGTATTCCTTGACAGGGACGGGACCATCAATGAAGAGGTTGGCTATCTGGACAGCCTGGAAGAGTTGAGGATATTCCCTGCGGCATTTGACGCGGTGCGGATGATCAATGAGTCGGGGATGAAGGTAGTGGTGGTCACAAACCAGTCGGGTGTGGCGAGGGGGTTTTTTGACGAGACATTCGTGAGAGCGCTTCATGAACATATGGACAAAACCTTTAAGACCAAAGGTGCTCGTATCGACCGCTTCTACTATTGCCCCCACCATCCGACAGAGGGCCTCGGTAGCTACCGCATGGTGTGCGGTTGCAGAAAGCCCGAACCCGGGATGCTCCTGCAGGCATCCGAAGAGCTCGATATCGATCTGCCCTCCTCCTATATGGTGGGTGACGCGGTCAAGGATATGGAACTCGCAAACCGTACCGGGGCTAGGGGTATCCTAGTGAAAACGGGTTATGGAAAGGAAGTGGCCCCTGCTGGAATAAGGGCGGCCTATATCGCCGAAGACATCCTCGATGCGGCCCGCTGGATACTGGAGGACCGGAACGGGTGAACATTCTCATCGTAAAACTCAGTGCCATAGGCGATGTGATACACACACTGCCCTTGCTCGCGGCACTCAGGAAACGATATCCCGATGCCCATATCACGTGGGCGATAGAGGAGGCCTCCGCAGATATCATAACCGGGCATCCCTGCCTCGACCGGGCCCTTGTCTCCCGCAGGAAGAAGTGGCTCGGGAATCTGCGGGCGCTACGCGATGTTAAAAAGACGATCGGTGAGATCCGCTCATTTGTTGCGACCCTCAGGGACAGGAAATATGATCTTGTTGTCGATTTTCACGGCCTGTTGAAAAGCTCCATCGTTGTTTTGTTGAGTGGGGGGAGGCGCAGGGTTGGATATGACAGCATGCAGGAGCTGTCCGGTCTTTTCCTGAATGACAAAGTCTATGAGGACATGGAAAAACATGCCGTGGACCGCTATCTCGATCTTGTGCGCCACCTCGGAGCGGATACGGACACACCGGAATTCCATATCCATATCGAGGAAGAAAATCAAAGGAGGGTCGAACACCTCTTGGAGGAGCATGGGATCAATCCGAAGGATCCGTTCGTTTCGGTGAATCCGGTGGCCCTCTGGGATACAAAGATGTGGGAGGACAGTAAATTTGCCGAGTTGTGCGACCGGATCGTCGGGGAATTGAAGTTGCCGGTTGTCTTTACCGGCGGGACTGACAGGGAAACGGTGGGGCATATTCGGTCACTTATGCAGCTCCCCTCTGTAGATCTTACAGGGAGGACCACTCTCAGGGACCTGGCGTATCTGTATGAACGGTCGAGCCTTGTCGTCACGACCGATAGCGGTCCGATGCATGTGGCGGCGGCCGTGGGGACGCCAACGGTGGCTCTTTTCGGGCCGACGGATCCCGCACGAACGGGACCGTATGGCGAAGGGCATACCATTGTCCGCAAGGACCTGCCGTGCAGCCCCTGTTTTCTGAAAAGGTGTGCGACGAGGCGGTGTATGGAGGCAATCTCCGTGGAAGAGGTATTTCAGGCAGTACAAAAAAAAATGACAGGAGATACTACATGATAAAATTCGGGATCTTTTTGAGGAACGCATTCATGGTATTGACCGTTTTGACAATTCTGGTCGCAGCCGACAGGGCCGATGCTGAGGTCGGTCAGACATGGCCCGTTGTATCGGAATCAGGGGTTGTGATAGGGTATGGAGAAGGAAACATTCGGGAGGGAACATACAGACAGATGCTCATGATCTGGCATGTCGGCTTTAATCTGAAGGAATTTTCTTCGGGGCGATCGGACGGTCGGAAAAATACCCTTTCCTGGTATCTGGAACCGCAGATAAATCCGTCATTCTCTCCCCGAACGATCCGTCATTCTCTCCCCGAACGGACGTGGAATTCGGTGTCGGGGTCGGCCTCAAGTATATGCACCATATAACGGACAGATTGTCGGCCTATGTCATGGCGTCCGTCGGTCCGCATTGGATGACCTTACAGACGGACGACCAGGCCAACGGCTTTATTTTTTCCGATATGGTGGGTGTGGGGCTTGCGATCTTTGTGACGGACAACTCCGCGCTTAACCTGGAGTTCCGGGTCCGGCATCTCTCGAATGCCGGTTTGGCTATTCCCAACGGAGGCGTCAACTCCTACTTCGGTACGGTCGGATATTCGGTATTTTTTTAGCCCCCCACGTTAAGGTTTTACATGGAGTCCGGTGAGTGATATAGGGACCGTGTGTTTTTGGGCAAGGGAAAAAGGAGCAGACAATGAAAATACAGAAGGAACTGCTGGATAT
>JAFCZZ010000553.1 GCA_019314085.1 Deltaproteobacteria bacterium
CAACGGATCGTAGTCCTCCTCGTCGTCGTCTTCGTCCGGCTCCTCCATCACGTCCTCGAGCGCCAGCTCGTCCACCGTCCCGACCAGTTCCTCGACCAGCTTTTTCATCCGGAGCGTTGACTCTGCGATGACCTGCCCCACCTTCTTGGGAAGCTTGACGGGGTCCTTACCAACAACGAAGCCCCGCAGCACCTTGACGTCGGCCGCGATCTTCCCGAGACTCTCCATCATCGCGTCCGCATCCTCCGCCGGGATACCGACAACGACCTCTTCGTCCGATTCCTCGCGCGAAAGAACCCAGCGGATCAGGTCACCGGTCAGCTCGTGCGTCCACCGCTTCATTAGACCGAAGAGAGGCAGGTTGACCTCCATCTGAATCGGCTTCCCTTGCAGGTGCGTGGCACCCTTCGCCTGCTTGATGCTGTGCATGAGGAGCTGTTCGATGGTCACCTGGGTCCTCATGGTCGATTCGGAAATCTGGAACCCGATGGCGTCGGTCAAGGCCTGAACCTGCTCCGGCTCTCCGTCGTGGGGCTGCGCATGCTGTGGATGTGGCATCAGTCGCTCTCCTCTTCGGGGTCAGGTTCCGGGTCTGGTTCATCGAGCCTCGGCTCTGCGTGGAGGTCGTCGACCTCTGGCTCGGGTTCCGGCCCCAGTTCCGGCTCGACCTCGGGCTCGACCTCGGGCTCTGGCTCCTGGACCAACTTGTCAGGCTTCGGAACGAAGAAGTCCTCCTCCGGAGCTGCAACCTCGACATCGGGAACCTCGGAGTCTTCGACCGGCTTCTTCTTCTTGAACCAGTGTCTGACCAGGCCGACCAGGCTGCCGTGACCTCGGAGGCTGTCCTCCTTACGGAGAAACCGACTTCCTCCAGGACCGCTGTCGCCGCGCTGATCTTTGCGGTCGGACATGAAGACGTCATCGCTCCAGGTCTTCCAGGAGAAGTCGTAGCCGATGAGCTCAAGCCACTCTCGGTAGAGCCGAAAAAGCTTCGGTCGCAAGATGGCGCGGGCACTCTGAGGAACCCAGGCGAGGTGCGTTGGCCACCACTGGCCGCAATGGTAAACATTCTGGCCGCCGAGGTTCGTCTCCTCCGTGTGCAAGTTGCACTGGTAGAGGATTTTGATGTAGATGTCGTCCTTGCCGACAGCGACGTACCGGGCAAGCGTCGTCCAGAAATGGATGCAAGGACCCCGCAAACACGTCATCGTCGCGCGGTTCACCGGCTGTGCAAAAATCGGCTCCTGTCCGCCCATGAGCGGTGGACTGTCTGGACCGAGACCTCCCGCCTTGTCATCCAGGTCATCGCCGCTCAACAGCTTTTCGTCGAGCGCCAGCTCCTGTACTGCGTCATCTAAGTTTTCATCGTCAACTTCAAGCCCCTCGAAGATTCCCTCGAGTTCGTCGTCGCCGTCCATGGAGTCTCCTGTTCGTGTGGCCGTGACGATAATTACGATTTTCTCCAGTGTCAATCCCGTTTCGTAACATGCCCCACATTCATTGACGGAATTGTGTTAACTCCAGGCAACACACGTTCGGATGACAGTGTATACCCCAGGAGACACCATGACCCGAATGTTAACCCCAGGAGACACTTGACCCGACAGATCTGCTCGTGGTATGAGTCCGATAACGACCTCCCCAAGGAGCTGATTCAGCCCAGCTCCACATGCTCCAAGGAAGAGCCCCCCTCTAGGGGGCTTTTTCTTTGCCAGGACCCTCCCCAAGCAAAAACCATCCAGGAAAGAGCCCGAAACCGGGAAGTCTTGAAAGCCAATCGCCCACCAGGCTGATATCGCTCAATTCTTAGCTGACGAATTGTGTTGCCAGCAGCCGGTACCATAGTGTATATTTAGAGCATGGTCACGGAACACTCACAGGAGGGCAGGATGAGCAGCCAGGCAGACCTTTACTACGCGAGCGGGTCGAATCACGCAGGCGAAATCGCCGGCATGGCCGATCTCGGGATGGCCCTCGGCATCACCGTTGACCAAATCAACGACGAAGCCATAGCCCAGCTCCGCGAAGACGAGTACCGCATCACCCACCTCTTCGTGGACAGCGGAGCCTTTGGCGAGGT
>JAFCZZ010000554.1 GCA_019314085.1 Deltaproteobacteria bacterium
AAGAATTTAACGATTCTATTTATGTCGATAGAAGAAGCGACGCAAACTATTACACCATTGTGGAAAACATGTTTAAGACATTCCACAAATTAATGTTCAGGAGTCAGACGTGCCAATTGTAAGTACTATCCCCAGTGTTACTTATAAACTAAAAACCCCTGATGACATCAGTGAACATTCTGGGTACTTCACTATTGTGGGGGAGTTCGAGCCAGAAGCATTTTTCCTCAATAGTAAAGAGATGAGTTCGCAGCAATGGGTGACCGCACTGATGACGTCATACACGCATCTGATGCGAGCGGGTATCCCGATTGAAGACATCATCATGCTAATGAAAAATGCTTTCTCCCCTACCGGATCTTACTTCATACCGAGAGTAACTGAAGATGATGAAGTACTTAAGAGTCTGGTCGGAGTGGAGGTTAACAGTATCATCCACCACCTTGGTTTGGTTCTAGAACGCCACATGGAATATATTATTCAAAAGCATGAGGAGGAGGAAGTAAAATGATCATTGGATTAGCGGGTAAAAAGAGATGTGGTAAAGATACGATTGCTCTGTACCTAGAAGAGAACTATGGGTACAGGCGTGAAAGTTTCGCAGCACCTATAAGAGAATTCGTTGCTTCACTTTGTGGCTATACCATGGATGAGTTGGAGGCCAAGAAAGAAGTACTGAACCAAACATTTGACACCACCCCACGGGTAATGATGCAGACACTTGGGACTGAGTGGGGTCGTGACATGATCAGCTCTACCATTTGGTTGGATAGGTTGGAGTGGAGTTTACGCCAGAACCCAAATGCGGATGTTGTTGTTAGTGATCTTCGTTTCGATAACGAGGCTGACATGATCCGTGGTATGGGTGGCGTCATCATACATATCGAACGTCCGGGCAATACCATCTTGGACGAACACGAATCTGAACGGGGCATCCACGTGTTGGAAGCAGAAGATTACTACTTACCTAACACGGACACCTTGGGAAGTTTGTATCGAGAAGTGACCGAATTAATGAAAGATCTTAGGAGAACGTAATGGCTTACAGTGATGAAGAGTTTGTTCTAAAAAAGAACGATGTTGAAAATGCTTTACAGGAATTTAAAACTATCTGTGAAGAGAGTCCTGACGGTGAAGACTTTGAACATGAAGTTGAAACAATGATGGAGGATCTGAAGTGATGGGTAAAATTGACTTGCTTGATCATGGTTTCGTGCGTCTTGTTGACCACATGGGTAGTGATCTTTCTATTGCTCGTAATGCTCGTGTTTCCTACGATGCGGAGTGGAGAGCGGGTGAGGACGAAGGTAGTGACGCACGTCTGATTAACTACCTGTACTGTAACGGGCATAACACACCATTTGAAGCAGTGACGTTTACGTTCGATGTAAAGGCACCTATCTTTGTTTTCCGTCAATGGCACCGTCACCGTACACAATCTTATAATGAGTTGAGTGCGCGGTATCGTCCACTGCCTGAAGAGTTCTACATTCCTGAATTGGCTAATGTCGGTGTGCAGTCATCTGACAATAAACAAATGCGTGACATGGGTGAATCTACTATCAGCCAAAAAGACCTCGGTATTATGCGGGATCAAAACCACAATGCATTTGCCCTTTACCAAGATCTTCTTGAAGGTGGTATGCCACGTGAGATAGCACGATCAGTACTCCCTGTCAGCACGTACTCACACATGTTTGCAACTATGAACTTGCACAACTTGTTCAAGTTCCTTGGTGAACGCATGCATGAGCATGCACAGTACGAGATCAGAGTGTACGCCAATGCGATTCTAGAGCTGATTGAACCTGTTGTTCCTGTCGCTGTCGCTGCATTTAGAAAGAACACACTGGATAAAATGTAATGACGTGGGATATTTTTATGCAGGTAGTTGTCTGTTTCGCCCTTTGGGGGATCTCTAATTTGTTTCTTCTGATTGGGTGGAACAGTCAAAAAAACTTCAACCTCTATGGTGGCCTAGCCCTAAGTACGGGAACTTGGTTGGTCATCATGATTTTATCAATAGCAAATGTAGTCTGGGGAAACTAGTGGAACAATCGAAGCTTGAATCTCTCTTAG
>JAFCZZ010000555.1 GCA_019314085.1 Deltaproteobacteria bacterium
AAGGGGACACCATAGACATGGACACAGTAAATACTCGGTATCTCATGGGTAACAGCAAAATCGACGGCCAGGCCCATTGCTTCCGCCGCGTTTTCGGAGAAATCAATGGGAACGAGGAGATTGATCTCTTCAGGCTGGTTTGTCCTCGGCTCAACCTCCTCGGGCACGTATAACGTCGAACAGGCCGCCTTCCGGGAGATACTGACAGGGACCGTCTCCTCTCCGGTGAACTCACCGCTTATCCTGCCGAGAATAATCAAATCAGCCTTATGCTCTTTCAATCTTCGCAGGATATCGATCTCCACCAGCGGCGATTCCATGACCACGTCATATTCAATCCGCGTGGCAGGATGACCATCATAGTATTTTTCGACCAGCTCCTTCATCAGGGCCTTCGTCTCCTCCTCAACCAAAGAGAGGGCTTCTGCTTCAGAATCTTTCGGTATCTTTCCGCGACCGATGATGTGAGAAAAGGTGATGCTTTCCGATGAGGCCAGCCAGCTGACAAGACCCGCGTAGCGGATCTTGGCCTTATCCTGCTGCCCCAAGGCAAGCCCTACCATGAGATTTTTAAAGTAGTCCATGGTCAGCTCCTTTCTGCGCCCTGATTGCCGCTTCGATCTACCTGCACACTGCACGCATCTTTGGATACACCGATGCGCAGTATCCCCGTTTCAGTCCACCCTTTATGGCAAACCGTGCAACCGTGTCTGCCGCTTACCAGGGTAAAACAGGGATATGTCCTATATCTGTCTATGGAGTTAAGATTAATCTTCTAACCGGAACGATACTCTGACCCGTGCCCTGTAGTTTTTCACCTTTCCATCTTCGATGGTCATGTCCAGTTTGGTGACCTCCGCGATCCTTAGATCGTGAAGAGTGCTGCTGGCTGCCTCCACAGCATTTTTGGATGCATCTTCCCATGATAAGGCACTTGTCCCTACTAACTCGATAATCTTGTAAGTACTCTCAGGCATGGTATTTTCCTCCTTTGCGTCATAGGTTTTATAAAAAAGGTTAACGCCGGATTGAAAGCAGGCCTTGGCCTTTAGTAAGTTAGAAATTATTTCCTGCGGTTCTCTGGCAGAAAATAATTTCGTTAACGCATTAGTAAGATAGAAGTTGCTTTCTTGTAGAAAGCAACTTCTTTATCGCACTTATCCCCTTTAGTGGGACGTATCCCGTTTATCGGGGCCAGATTGCCAAAGAATGTGAAGGGGGTTAGACAGATTTGAGAATGATCGTTTTTGCACACCGTCTCAGAAACAGGTTCTGTGCGAAAACAGTTCAAGCCTCTCGAAAAGAACGGCTTTAGAAAGAGACGAAACACGTCAACGCATTACAGGCAACGCGCCGTATATGTTTCAACTTCATAATGATGGACACGGAGGGCTTTG
Source organism: Deltaproteobacteria bacterium (assembly GCA_019314085.1). Next base: position 1,398 of record JAFCZZ010000555.1, read on the forward strand.
TCAATCACTTTCTCGTTCCAAGGACAAACCGAAAATCCCGGCTCCAGAGGGATGCTTTTACTTACCCACTATTGATTTCAATGGGTTAGTCCCCCTTTTTGCTTGACTACGGCGGGACATCTCCTATATAAAAATTTATCTGTTTTTTGCGGCACGTGGAGCTTGCTGTTCGCAGGGGGAACAATGGATATCGAAGAGATCGAATCAAAGGGGATAAAGGGGTTCATCGCGCCCGAGGAGGCCCTGCGTCTGTACGAGCTGGCAGGGGAGGCAAGCCGTATCGGTCCCTGCCTCGAGATCGGAAGCTACTGCGGAAAGACCGCTTCTTACATCGGAACGGGGTGCCGGGAGGCCGGAGGCGTCCTCTTCTCCATCGATCACCATCGGGGCTCGGAAGAGCAGCAACCGGGGGAGGAATATTTCGACCCGGACCTGCTGGACAAGGAAACCGGTCTGATAGACACCTTCGGGATATTCAGGAAGACCATTCATGGCCTCGGCCTGGAAGAGACGGTGATCCCCATCGTCGCGAGATCGGAGGTCGTCGCGAGGGAATGGGCCATCCCTCTCGGCATGGTCTTCATCGATGGCGGCCACACCTTCGAGGCGGCCCTTGCCGATTACAACTGCTGGACCCCCCATATCCTTCCGGGCGGATTCCTCGCCATCCACGACATCTT
>JAFCZZ010000556.1 GCA_019314085.1 Deltaproteobacteria bacterium
CGTCACCCCCGGGGTTATTCTGATTGAAGCGATGGCGCAGACGGGGGTTGTCGCCTTCGGCATATACCTGCTCATGCGGCAGGGGATGCCCTCCGACCGGATCAAACAGATGGTTACCCTTTTTGCCATGGTTGATGACTGTGAATTTAACGCCGTCGTAGCTCCCGGAGAACGGGTTATTATCAGGGGTGAAAAGATCTATCTTCGCAGGGGAAATCTAAAGACGAAGGTCAGTATGGAGCGGGAGTACGGGGAGTTTGTCTGCTCCGGGACACTGACCGACAGAGGAGTTGATTCTCATGAAACATAGGATTGTGATAACGGGGATGGGCGTTGTGGCGCCGAACGGTCACGGATTGATTGATTTTGAACAGGCCCTGCGCGAGGGGCGGTCGGGAGTTCGATTTTTCCCCCGGCTGGAGGAACTGAAATTCGGCTGTCAGATAGGGGGGGCGCCGGAGGGGATCGATGAAATTCTCACGAGCTATTTCGACGAGGAAACCCTTCTCTCCATGAACCAGAACATCGGATACATATCCATAGCCGCCGTAGATGCGTGGCGCGATGCGGGGTTTGAGGTTCCCGGCGACGGCGATCCGGTGGATTGGGAGACGGGCGCTATCCTCGGGTGCGGTATCGGGGGTATGGATACGATTACCGAAACAATTGTCCCCATGGTGAATGGGGGGAAGACGCGACGTATGGGGAGCACGGTGGTCGAACGGGTTATGAACAGTGGGACAAGCGCCCGTGTGGGAGGACTGCTGGCCCTGGGAAACCAGGTGACATCAAACTCCTCCGCCTGCAGCACCGGTACAGAGGCCATCGCCAACGCAGTGTGGAGGATCCGAACGGGGCTGGCAAAGAGAATGCTGGCAGGCGGGTCTGAAGGTCCCTCTCCTTACGTATGGGCTGGATTCGATTCCATGCGTGTGATCGCGCGCAAGTTCAACGATCAACCGGAAAAGGGCTCCCGACCGATGAGCGCCTCGGCGAACGGTTTTGTTCCCGGTGCGGGAGGAGCCGTCCTGGTCCTTGAGGAACTGGAGACCGCCCGAGCCCGTGGAGCGAGGATCTACGCGGAGGTTCTTGGTGGAGTCGTCAACTGTGGCGGCCAGCGAAACGGTGGTAGCATGACTGCGCCGAACCCGGAAGGGGTCCAGGGCTGTATCAGGGGGGCGATAGCCGATGCGGGGATATCCCCCGGTGAAATCGATGCCATTAACGGCCACCTGACCGCCACCTTTGCCGATCCTTCGGAGGTCGGGAACTGGTCGCAGGCCCTCGGTAGGGGTCCGGCCGATTTCCCTTATATCAACTCGACAAAATCGATGGTCGGACACTGCCTCGGAGCGGCGGGGGCGATCGAGAGCGTTGCCGTTGCACTGCAGCTGCAGAAGGGATTTCTCCACCCGTCTGTCAATTGCGAGGATGTGCATCCTGAGATTGAGGCCTTTGCGGATAAGATTCCTCAAACGGTCATGGAATATCCGAAGCTCAAGGTGATCGCCAAGGCCAGTTTCGGTTTTGGAGATGTGAACAGCTGCCTGATTTTCAAAAAGTGGGAAGATGCATAGCCGGCCTTCGGCTGATAACTATTACTATACTACATTAAGGAGAAAATAATGGACGAACAGAAAATTTTTCAGGAGATGGTTGCTATCTTAAGGCCGTACGTAAAGGACCCGTCATTGCTGGAAGGGGCAACAAAGGAGACTCACATACTCGATGATCTCAAGGTCAATTCCGCGCGTCTGGTCGATGTGATCATTAAGTGCGAGGATGCCTTTGACATCGAGATTGATGACGATGATGCCGATCAGATCAGGACGATCGGGAATGCCGTGGACGTCATAAAGACTAAATTACAGTAAGGTCATGGTAAGGTCATGAATTGGAAAACACAATATCTGCTGCGCCTGCAGCACTTTCTGGGGAGGCTGTCCATTTTCGCTATCGCGCCCCTCACGCATCTGTTTGTAAGGGTGATGGGGTACCGTGTACGGGAGCTTCGAAGAGCGAGAAGGACGATCAGGCACCTCTTTAAGGAACACAAGGGGCCATGGATTATATGCCCCTCTTTAAGGAACACAAGGGGCCATGGATTATATGCCCGAATCATCTGACCATGATAGATTCGGTAGTTCTTCAGTGCGCTATGGCGCCTCTCCACGGGTATATGGTCTGGTACCGACGATTTCCCTGGAACCTTCCGGAGCGTGCAAATTTTCAGAAGAATATCTTTCTGGCGGTTATTTGCTACCTGTCAAAGTGCATACCCATCAGCCGCGGAGGTGACCGGGGGAAGATAAAGGCCACCCTGGACAGGTGCGTCTATCTCCTGAAGAGAAGAGAGAGTCTGCTCATCTTTCCGGAGGGGGGACGTTCCCGAACGGGCCGGGTGGATGTGGAGAAGGCTTCCTACGGGGTGGGCCGTCTGGTGGCCAATGCTCCCCAGTGCCGGGTGATGTGCCTGTACCTCAGGGGGGACGGCCAGGAAACATACGGCGGTATTCCCCGGTTTGGTGAGCGTTTTACCATGCAGATAGAGGCGTTTTCTCCCGAGATGGAGGGCAGAGGTCTGAAGGCGCAGAGGGATTGCGCACGGCAGATCGTGGAACGCCTGGCCCGGATGGAGGAAGAGTATTTTGATAGGAAACGACATCGTGGATCTTATGGACCCTCAGGCAAGAGGGAAAAGTCTGGATATCCCCTTCATGGACAGGGTGTTCACGCCGGATGAGAAACGACTGATTCGAGGTAGCAGCGATCCGGACAGGGTGCTCTGGTCTCTGTGGGCGGGGAAGGAGACGGGATATAAGGCACTGCGCAGGCGGTATCCTGCCGTTTCTTCCGCTCCTCGGCGGTATGAGGTACGACTGTCTTGCACAGATGATACCGTGTCTGAATCGGGCACCGTTCACACGCCTTGTGGCCCGGTGGCCATCCGTTTTTGTATAACCGGTGATTATGTTCACTGTATCGGCGCGACGGCAGACGAAGAGATGGACGCCATCATCTGTGATGTCCGGAAGATACCCCGGGATCAGTCTTTATCCGATGGTGAATCGGCCTTTGTCCGTGAAATGGCGAAACGGTCCGTGAAATGGCGAAACGGAGCATATCGGCCTGCCTGGGCGAACGGCCGAAGGCCGTCGAGATTGTTCGCCCGGAGGAAGACCGCGGTCTTGCCCCTCCGGTGGTACGGATCGAGGGAAGAACCTCCGCTATCAATCTCAGCATGAGCCACGACGGCCGGTTTGCCGCCTGTGCATTTTCGGCATGCTATCCTCAATCGGATACACCGTAACCCCCTCTCTCTTTGATAAAGCCCCTTTTTTCATGAGGTCGCCGCCTTGAGACCGTGGCCGGCACAATTATATGGCGCATCCCTGCACGTCGAGCTTGACAGGGAAGGGAATCGTTTATACCATACCTGCATCTAAAAACGATTAGCGGATATAATGAATACACCTGTCAGGACTATATCGTGCATAACCCTTGTTGGGGGCGAGATGGACACCATACGAAAGCCGATTATCGCGGGGACGTGGTATCCGGCGGATTCGTCGCGGCTGAGGGCTGATGTAGAGGGATACCTCGCCGATGCGCGGGTGGATGTTATTGATGGGAAGGTAGTGGGGGTTATTTCCCCCCATGCCGGGTACGTCTATTCGGGACAGGTTGCGGCTCATGCCTACAAGGCCGCGCAGGGCGGGGCCTTTGATGCCGTAATTCTCATAGGACCGAGTCACCGGGCCTATTTCAAGGGAGCCTCCATATTTAACGGAGAGGGGTATGAGACACCTCTGGGCATCGTCCCTGTTGACAGGGCGCTGGCCGACAATATAGCGGCGTACAGCAGTGGTGTGGTTTCGCTGGTTCCGGACGATCGCCTCCCGGAAAATTCTCTCGAGATCCAGGTGCCCTTTCTCCAGGTGGCCTTCGGTCCGATTCCCTTTGTTCCCATCCTGATGGGGACGCAGGACCTGGGTACCTGCAGGGCGGTGGCCGATGCGATCATACGGGCGGTGGGAGATGGCCGGGTGTTGCTGGTTGCCAGTTCCGATTTTTCTCATTACCATAGTTACGACAGGGCTGTTGAAATGGATTCGATGGCGCTTGGATATATTGAAAAGATGGATGCAGAGGGGTTCCTGCGGGGTATTGAAGACGCCAGATACGAGGCGTGCGGCGCCGGACCGGTGGTCGTAACAACCATGGTGACCAGGGCGATGGGGGCCGATACCGCCAGGATCCTGGAATATAAAAACTCCGGTGATATCACGGGGGATAAAAGCGGGGTCGTGGGGTACGCCGCCGTTGTCTTGTATCAAAAGAACGCAGGCGATATGGACCAGTGGGGGAATGCCGGGGATGGGTTTGACGAAACAGGAACAAGATCTGCTCCTGAAGATAGCACGGAAGAGTATTGAGGCCGGTCTTACAGGGGAAGGGATACCCCCCCCGGAGATAAAGTCCGATACCCTGAAGGAAAAAATGGGTGCTTTTGTCACGCTCAAGAAACAGGGCCGGTTGAGGGGTTGTATCGGGTTTATAGAGGGCAAAAAACCGCTTTATGAGACGGTTGAAGAAATGGCACGGGCGGCAGCCTTCAGGGACCCGCGGTTTCGACCCGTGCGGGAAGATGAACTCCGGCATCTGGATATAGAGATATCGGCCCTGACACCGCTCAAACAGATACACGATATCGATGAGATTGAGGTGGGGCGGCATGGGCTCTACCTTGTCAAGGGTTGCTGTTCCGGATTGCTCCTGCCGCAGGTTGCTACGGAATATAACTGGGATAGAATGACATTTCTGAAAGAAACCTGCATGAAGGCAGGCTTACCTGAGGATGCGTGGAAGGATACGGACGCACAGATATTTATTTTTTCCGCACATGTATTCAGCGAAGGGTAGATAGTGATGTATTTTTCTCTTAAACCGCGATTTTTGATAAAAACTTCTTGACAAATACATCTTTTATATTTAATGTCCCGGTTTCTATTTAAGGGGAGTCGAGCGCGTTTTTTCAGGGGTGTCGGGGTGTGATTGATCCGCGCTATAGCTTAAAATCCCTGTAGTATAAATAAGTTAACGTGCTGGCGTAGCTCAATTGGTAGAGCAGCTGATTTGTAATCAGCAGGTCGCGGGTTCGAGTCCCATCGCCAGCTCCAGTTACTGCTGAATAGCGTGGAGGGGTTCCCGAGTGGTCAAAGGGAGCAGACTGTAAATCTGCCGGCGAAGCCTACGGAGGTTCAAATCCTCCCCCCTCCACCATATTTTTGTCATATTGGGTTTTTATGAGGCGGGAGTAGCTCAGTGGCTAGAGCGTCAGCCTTCCAAGCTGAGGGTCGCGGGTTCGAAT
>JAFCZZ010000557.1 GCA_019314085.1 Deltaproteobacteria bacterium
AATTTGCGATGTTTTCAGAGGGGTTTTCGGTGAAGCCGAATCGGTGAGTTTATGAGCAGTTTTTTTTGTGAAACAATGACCTTGTTCCTTTCGCTCAGCACGTGACGGTCTTCGATGATGGTATCATGTTAAGAATAAAAGCATAAATGGTAGAGGAGAACAAAACCATGAAGGAAGATCCGAAACGGATAAAGAAACTGAAGGAGGAATGGCAAAGGGACGTTGTAGCCCCGAAGCTGGGGCGATATAATCTTCAAAAGGACCCAACCCGTTTCTATACATCTGTAGACCTTGAGGGTTTTAACTTCGAGGAGAAGATAGGGTTTCCCGGGCAGTTTCCTTTTACGGCGGGGAACGACCCGGTTCCTCGCTGGCAGGCCTTCGCAGCGGAAGAAGCCAGGAAATCTAACCGTTTTGAGTATGGGACTTCCCACGCAAGCCGATATGGGGGATTTGGTACTCCCGAGGATTATCGGGGCTATCTTCTGCGGATGCATGAGGCGGGGAGGATGGGAGGTCCCAACATGGCTTTTGATCTTCCCACGCAGATCGGTTTGGATTCGGATGATCCACGAGCCGAAGGGGAGGTGGGGCATGTTGGTGTGGCCATCGACAGCCTGCGGGATTTTGAGCTGATCTATGAGCCCTACCGTGGCGATATAGACCTGGACAAAATTTCTTCCAATTTTACCATCAATGCGCCGGCGATAATTATTATCGCCATGTATGCGTCCCTAGCAGAGAAACGGGGGATTTCCCTGAAGAAACTTCGGGGAACACCTCAGAATGACATATTGAAAGAGTTTTTGGCGCGGGGGACCCAAATATTTCCGCCCCGACCGTCGATGCGTCTCTTTCGAGACAGTCTGGTGTTCATGACACGAAACATGCCACTGATGAATATTACCAGTATGGGGTCGTACCATTTTCGGGAGGCGGGGGCCACCCGCGAGCAAGCGCTGGCCTTCAGTATGGCGATTGGAGCGTCCTATCTCCAGGCAGGAACGGACGCGGGACTTCATGTTGACGAGTTTGCGCCGCAATTCACCTTTAACGGGTTCAGCGGGAGCATGGAATTTTACTGGGAGATCGCTTTTCAGCGTGCGGCCCGGCGCATGTGGGCGACTATTGTTAAAAAGCATTTTGGGGCGAAAGATCCCAAGAGCATGATGGTCCGGCAGATGACCACCGCGTCTATCGGTGCGATCAGCATGACTCTTCAGCGGCCTCTGAACAATCTTACTCGCGCGGTCGTCGGAGGTATGGCCGGGGGCATGTCGGGTGGCATTCCATTTCCGCACCCTCCCTATGACGAACCGCTCGGGCTGGGGCATAGCCTGGAGGCTCAACAACTGGTTCATGATGCGGGCCGTATTCTTATCTATGAATCGAAGCTGGGCGAGGTGCTCGACCCCTGGGCCGGTTCGTACTTCATGGAGTCCATCACCAATGAGATCGAAGAGGCCGCATGGGCCGAGTTCGAAAAGGTAAAAGGGATGGGAGGTGCCGTGACGGCAATTGAGACTGGCTATATGCAGAAAGAAGTTGCCCGAAGTGCTTACGAAAAACAGAAGTGTCTTGAAAATGGGGAAGATTTTATTGTAGGAGTGAACTGTTTCACCGGCCCCCATGAGCTAGAAGTGAAAACTGAGCGGCAGGTTCCCGGAGTCTACGATCAGGAGCTCAAGGAGACCGCCGGAGAGCGTAGATGTGAAGACCTGAAGCAATTAAAGGGCGAGCGCGATAGTGACGAGGTGGCAAGGACCCTCAAGGCCTTGGAAAATGTGGCCAAGCAGGAGGATGAAAACGTGATGCCTTGTGTCATCGAATGCGTAAAATCCTACGCTACGATTCAGGAGATTTGTGATGTTTTCAGAGGGGTTTTCGGTGAAGCCGAATCGGTGAAGATATAGATCGGTTTCCTTCACTGTTCTTGAGGTGAGGCCTATTAGAAATATTCGGATGGGCCGAGGAGATGGTGAAAATTGCTTGCAGCCGGAAATGAATTTTATTTTGGGTTTTACACGGCATGGAGATGGAGGGGAAAAGCGATTCAGTATGCACGGTGACTGCGGT
>JAFCZZ010000558.1 GCA_019314085.1 Deltaproteobacteria bacterium
TTTCGCGCCGCCCGACGGGCCGGTGAGCTGGGAGTTCCCCTGGTTCTTGACCCTGTGGGCGCCGGCGCCACCTCCTACCGGACGAAGACCTGCCGGGACCTTATCGATACCGTCCCGCCGACGATTATCCGTGGAAACGCCTCGGAGATCATGGCGCTCATGACACAGGATGCCCGAACGAAGGGCGTGGACAGTTCCGATCCCTCGGCGGCGGCGCTGGATGCGGCGGGGCGCCTGAACGAAGAGACGGGGAGCACCGTCTGCATCAGTGGGGAGGTGGACTATATCGTCGATGGGGGGGACGTGATAACCATTGAAAACGGCCACACGATGATGGCACGGGTGACCGGTCTGGGCTGCACGGCCACCGCCCTCTGCGGGGCCTTTGCCGCCGTCAACCCCTCCTTTCCAGTCGCGGCCGCCGGAGCCATGGCGGTGATGGGGATCGCCGGAGAGATGGCCGCCGAGCATTCCGAGGGGCCGGGGAGTCTGCAGGTCGCTTTTCTGGATATCCTCTTTCGCCTCTCCGAGGCGGACCTGAAAGAACGCCTCAGGATAGGAACGGACTCATGAAGGGATTATACCTGGTCACCGACCGATCCCTGTGCGGCGGCAGATCGCTCGAGGACGTGGTACTTAGGTCCGTGAAGGGGGGCGCCCGGTATGTGCAGATCCGCGAGAAGGACCAGTCCACCCGGGCCTTCATCGAGGAGGCCTTGAGGATCAAGGAGATCCTCGTCCCCTATAACGTTCCATTGATCATCAATGACCGTGTTGACGTGGCGCTCGCGATCAAGGCCAAGGGGGTGCATGTGGGACAGACTGATATGCCCTACGCGATGGCGCGCTCCCTCATGGGCCCCGATGCTGTCGTCGGCCTGTCGGTCGAGACGTGGGAGGATGTCGAGGAGGCCGAAGGACTCGACTGCGACTACATTGGCGTCAGTCCTGTCTTTGAAACACCCACGAAGACCGACACAAAGGGTGCCTGGGGCCTCGACGGCCTGGCAAGGATCAAGGCCTTTTCACGCCACCGGCTCGTCGCCATCGGGGGGATCAATGCCTCCAACGCGGCGAAGGTCGCAGCCGCGGGGGGTGACTGCCTTGCCGTGGTTTCCGGTATATGCGCCGCGAATGACCCCGAAGCGGCGTCGAGAGAACTCGCCGAGTTGATAGAGGGGAAATGACGCGAGACGAGCTTGCTGGATAGATGTTGCGCATAACGGATATCACCCGGGGAGGTTTCAGAGAAGGTCTAATTTCCTTGGAGAAATCAGACGAATAGCCGCTTGAGGATTGTTGACGTTTGAAATGATACAGCTGGCGCTGAAATCCGGTTACGAAAGTTCTTTGCAGAATACGCCGGGGCTTGCGACGGGGAGCTTTACTCCATCAAGCTCTATGATTGTCAGTCTCCTTGAGGGACGTACTGCAACGAGAGCTTCAGTAGTTGGAAAACGGGGGTTCAGGTTGCTTCCACGATTGAAAGCAATGGTTTCCATCCGGAGCACCAGCCTACGGCACTAATCAGAGCGGCCCTGTCTTCATCTGTGTCGGTTCCATGATATCCGTGGCAAAAAGAACGGGTATATATCCTCATGTGTGTTTCTATATCATTTACAAGGGAGACATGAATCGACAGATCCTTGATCACCCCCTGTGATATTTCTTCTACCAAATGCCTTCGGCATCTCTGTGGCGAATCATTGCCGGCACACCGGCCGCACAGGGCCTTTTCCCAATACGGAGCAGTTTTCACAGCCAAGTCTTGAAGCGCGCCGAGGTCCCGACCTATCCGCGCACGCTCCGCTTTCATGAACCCTTTACTGTGAGAATCATATTTCATATTGCACATGAGGCAGGGGCCTCTTGCTCGAATGGTTCTCATGATTCTCCACCCCTGCGCGTGACCACGGATCACAAAAGCGGATCGCGCCCGATCCATCAGGTCTTTGTACAGAACCGCCGGCCCGTGCATATGTCCCCTCCTGAAGGCCGCTTCCGTTGACAGCCAGCCCCAGGCATGCCGTTCGCACATACCCCACCCCTTCCGTAATCGTCTCCGAATTGCCGGA
>JAFCZZ010000073.1 GCA_019314085.1 Deltaproteobacteria bacterium
GTCCGTCCCCCAGCGGCGGGTCTCGTGCGGGAGGTTGAGGTACACCAGGCAGCGGGTCTTGACCCCGAATATCACCTGGTCCAGGCGGTTGAGCGCGAGGGGCTTGAGGTCCTCGAGGTCCTCGGGCCCCGACTCGGTGTTGGGGGAGATCTTCTCGCTCCACTTGTGGATGTAGAGCGCCTGCTCGCGCTGGCGGACGTAGTAGAAGCGCCACGTCTCGGTCTCCGGGCTGTACAGTCGCAGGTAGTCGCCCTCTATGTGCCACCTTCCGGTTTCCATTCGATGCCCCCTGTTTTTTTATTCCGGGGCCCGGGCGCTCACTCCCCGATGGCCACGAACGTCAGCGTGTGCGACCCGGCCGCCGCCACCGGCGCCCCTGCGGTGGCGAGGTTGTACGCGGTCAGTGAGGCGTAGTTGTCGTAGCTCCCCGGGGCGTTCACCGAGACGAACACGGCGGTCCCGATGGCCGGGCTCTGGACCATCAGCGCCTGGATCGTGCGGAGCTCGACGTCGCTCGAGTGCACCGCCTCGCTGGCCGGGGCTATCGTCATGCGTCCCTGGACTACTCTTGCCCCGACTCCGTGCGGGGGGACTGTCTTCCCCTTCAGGTCTATCGTGTAGGTCGCCATGAGGCTACCGCCTTCACACCGGTTTCTTCGATATCAGCAGCTTCTGCTTGGCCAGGGCGAACCCGAGGGGCTTGATTATCTGCGGCCCGGTCGAGTTCACGAGCACCTCGACCTTCACCGGGGTCTCCTGGGGTATTATCAGTCCGCGCTCGTAGATCACCGCGGGCTCGTCGTAGAGGTCTATCTCCCCCTCGATGTTCACCACGGGCAGCTTCTCCGGCCCCGCCTCCACGTATATCGCCGACACCCGCTTGACGGTGCTGGGGAACATCCACCCCACGAGGCCTATGTAGACGTCCTCGATGGTCGTCTGGTCGATCAGCGACTGCCAGCCGGTGTTCGACAGGGTGAAGTTCCACGTCTCCGCGGTCCCTGAGGTCGTCCCGAGGTTGAAGAACGGCTTCCGTATCGGGGTCTCGCCGAACTCCCCTGCCGCGGGGAAGAAGCCTCCGAACTTCAGTCCCCACGCCTCCTCTGCGGCCCTGATCGCCTGGTTCCGTGTGTCCTCCCACGCGCTCAGAAACTCGGGGTACTCCCGCTTTATCTTCTGGTACTCAACTATTACGGGCATCGCTATCCTCCTATCATTTTGGTGGCGCCGACCGTTCGCGCTACCTCCCCGGGCTCCTTCGCCCCCTGCCCGACCACCGCCGAGAGCCTGGGCGCGCCCGGGAGGATCTCCTCGACCCGCCTGAACACCTCCGCCGGCCTGCGGAGGATGTCGTCGGGGCTCGAGGGTGCCCCCAAGCTCGGGGCGGGGAGCATCTGCGAGATCTTCGGCGCTCCTGCCGGGAGCCTCATCTCGATGTCTGCCAGCATCCGCTTCACTTGGGTTACGGGATCCATCGTGACTCACCTGAAGCGCGGGGCCTTCGGGGCCTCCGGGAGCTCGGGCGGAAAGCCCGTCTCGCGGACGGGAACCTCAAACGCCCCGGCGATTCCCTCGTTCAGGGAAGACGCGGCCTTTTGGAGGGCGTCCCCCAGCTCGTCGAGCGCACGGTGGAGCTTCGGGGCCTCGATGGCCTCCGGGGGTTGGTCCAAAATCTTCATGACGCTTTCGCCGGCGTCTTTGACCATTCCTAAAAGCTCTCCCACCATCCGCTTTACTACCGCATGCGGTCTTCGCTCCATATCGCTAAAGATTCGACCTCCGGCTTAAAAATACCAACGACACAAAAGTAATTACCTCGCGCGCTCGAGGGCGAGCCTCGGGATTGGGGGGTAGGGCGGCGGGAGCGGGAGGAGGTCGGCGGCCCCGGCCCCCCTGAGGAGTTCGGCGGCCTCCGCCCACATCGGGATGCTCTGGAATATCTGGTGCCCCATCATCGCCACCCCGAACAGCAGGCGCTCCAGCGGGGCGAAGGTCTTCGCGAGCCTGATGGGGTCGACGCGCTCCTCGGGCATCAGATAACCTCCGCGAGCGAGAATAAATTGTCTATCGGGGCCGGGACCTCCCGGTCCCTGTATATGTGGACGAGCTCCAGGTACCCCCTCAGCGGGAGCTCCGAGCGGGGGAACTCCTGCCCCATCGCCGGGTCGTACACGCGCCAGAGCGGCCCCGCCTCGCTCCACACGTGGAACACCCCGAGCGCGACCCCGTAGTTCAGCCGGGCGCGGGTCCCCATCGCCTCCAGGATCGAGGCCAGAAGTACGGCCTGGTCCTCGCAGTCCCCGTCCCCCAGCTCGAGGGTGAGGCCGGGGGGCTGCCACACGTCGGTCCGGAGCTCCGGCCTGTACCTTATGTTATTCCTCACCCACTCGTACGCCTCGCGCGCGCTCCTGAACCGCCGCGCCAGGTCCGAGACCTCCCAGGGCCGGATCAGCGAGCCCTTTCCGGCGAACGGGAGCAATTCACGCCTCCTTGAAGGTCTTGAGGACCGCCAGGCCCGATGGAAGCGCCTTGTTGTCCTCCAGGAAGCGCTCGAACTCGTCGGGCCTGAGCCGCCTGCGGATCTCGGCGAAGTGCATGTCGGCGAGGGCGTCCCCGGCGACCGGCACGAGGTCCGCCAGGTCCTCGAGCACGGCGTGCCTCAGAACCTCGCGCTGGCGGTCGTCCAGCTTCGGCGGCACGGGGGGGAACCCGGGCAGGCTGAGCTCCGGGAGCTCGATCCCCACGAGGGGGACCCTGAGCCTCGGGAGGATCCGCTGGGGCTTCAGGATCTCCTCCGGCATGCTAGAACCTCGAGAGTCTCATCAGCCCCCACCCCACCGCGATGCTCTTGCGGTAGCGCCCGAAGAGCTCGCGGTGGAGGTCCGTCTCGTACGGGTCCGCGGCCGCGAGCTCGTCGGTGAAGGTCTCCCTTAGGGCCCGCTTCACGTCGTCCGAGCTGCCGACCACCCCGTCGGAGAGCAGGCACGCGATCAGGGCGGCCACGTGGGGCGTGGACTGGGACGTGTTGTGGCAGAACATGCCGTTGGCTATGAAGTTGTGGGTGCTGTCCACCGTCAGGTCGTACACCTCCTCCTCGCCGGCATATTCTATCTCCCTGATGGATTGGAAACCTATGCGACCGGTATCGGCGAGCCTCTCGGCCTCTCCGCGTCTTGCCGGATCCGGTCTTGTGTACTTCAGCCCGTTTCTAACGTACAGGCAATATGTCTCGACTTCCTTAGGTGCCTTGCTGTTCGGTGGTTTTGATATCCTTCTTCGCTTGTAGGGTCTTGACAGCGAGGTGAACCCGAGCTGTTGCAACAGGATCCACAGCTTTATTATCAAGTCCTTGCCCCCGCACTCAAATGCCACTGCCCCGTCCCTGACGTAGCCGTCCGCATCGATGTATCCTTGAACGAATGCAAGCTTCTCATTAGCTGGTAAAGTGAAGACCCAGTCGGGAATCGTCTTCTCCCTTGCCGGTCTTTTCAGCCCCAGCTCGACCAACAGCTCCCCGGCGGACTTGGAGCAGAACCTCCAGTACCCCATGTGCTTTCTCCACTTAGCGCCAAACAGTTTCGCTCCGAGTTCGAGGTAGTAGTTGACCTTGCCTTTGTCGTCCGCCGCTAGGTAGACAATGTATGAGCATCCACCGACTTCCGTGACCCACCCGTCTCCTAGGAAATAACCGAGCCAGCGCGCAAGACCTTCCCCGATCCCTCGCTTGGCATTTGAGGGTAGCTTCTTAACGATCGCAACGGCGACCTTGTCCTTGTACCTCATCAGATCCCCGATGGCCATCCAAGCCAGCCTACCCCCTATGAGCACGAGCAGTGGGTGGTTAAGGGTAGCGTACAGCTCCTTGTTCCTCGTTCTAATGCGGTACACAGGTTTGACTCCCGTGCGCCACTTTCTGACCACTCTTGCTGGGGATATCCCAAAGCCGTTGAACGTGGGTATGACATCGCCTTCTTCTATGTCGTCGAGGTATCTTGGTTCCTCGAACGTTGGTATTATGGCGTCGGCTCTGATGCATCCGTGCATGCCGCCCGTGAGGTCCTTTATCCCGTCGTAGAAGCCCTCGAACCACCCGGACGCGCCGCTCCATATTATCTCGTCGGGCTGCGAGCCGCTCACGGCCCTCCCTCCCCCCAGGCACGAGCAGTCGGGCTTGATTAGCTCGCCGCCGTGGCGGGCGAGGAGCGAGCGCCACTCGCCCTGGTGCTCCCCGTCCCACTCCGAGCCCGGCCCGCGCGAGCTCCAGTGGGCGGGCGCGAAGTCGTCCATCACGGAGGCCGAGGCGCAGCACACGGACTTCAGCGCCACCCCGGGGGCCCCGACCGTCCACGGGTCGTGCCCCGAGTTCCCCGCCGCTATGGCGAAGATCACCCCGCGCTCGGACAGCTCGTTCACGATCCTGCACTCCACGTCCCCCTCCACCGAGTCCCCCTGGGCGGGCCCTCCGAGGCTCATCGAGAGGAGGCGGGCCCCTCGGTTGACGGCTATCTCTATGGCCTTCAGGACGCCCTCCGTCGACCCCGTTCCCGGGAAGGTGTTCAGGCACTTGACGTGGATCGACCGCTCCACCGCGGGGGCGCCCCCCACCAGGGGGCCGTAGGGGGAGAGCCCGTACGCCCCGCAGACCGCGTTGTGGCACCACGAGCCGTGGGAGTGCCCGTCCTGGGGGGGCTCGGGTATCACCGTGTGCTCCTCCAGCTTGGACAGGTTCCCGAGGTGCTCGGGGGTGTGCGCCGGGGACCCCGTGTCGAGCACGGCGACGCGGACCCCCTCGCCGTCCCTGGTGGGCCGGTCCTTCACGATCCCGAACGTGTCCGAGGTCGTGAACACGCGTATGTTCACCAGCGGGTTGACCCCGGCGAAGGGGTAGGCCAGGTTCCCCAGGGCCTTGAGCAGCGAGGCCGGGCCGGGCAGGATCTCGGGGACCGCCTCGGGCGGGGTCACGATTCCGGGCACCCCCACCTCGCCCAGGAGCTCGTCGAAGACGGTGGCGAAGAGGGGCACGCGCGGGGGCCTCGTCGTCATCCCGCCCGCCGCGCGGGGCATGGACTTGTGCACCATCCGAACCCCCTCGATGCGGGTCACCTGCTCCAGGAGCTCGGGGGGGATGGGGGAGGGGATGAACGCGTAGTCCAGGATCCGGGACACGAGCTCGCGGACGGGCCTGAGCCCCATCTCCTCGAGCTGGGAGAGCACGTAGTCGGCGCGCTCCCGCCGGACCTCGACGACGCACCGGATGAGCCCGGGCGGGTCGCGCCCCAGCCGCTCGCGCAGGAGGGGGGAAAGCCTGGCCGTTTTCTCACCTCCTCCTCATGGGACGGTCTCCAGGTAGTCCAGGACGCTCGAGGTTCCGTCCTCGGGCTGGAGCTCGAGGACGAAGCTGGGGGCGGCGGGGAAGCCCGCCACGTAGTACACCACCTCGCTCTCCCCCCCCTCAACGTCGAACCGGTCGGAGAAGAGCACCGAGCCGTAGTTCGCCGGGTCTCGCCCTCTGAGCTCCATGCGCTGCGCCCGGTTGCTCGTCAGCCCTATCCGCATCAGGCACACCGGCGAGGGCACGCGAGTCGAGACGTAGAAGAACTGGGGCGCCACCCTCCCGTGGGAACTGGGGAACCGCACGCGCTGGGTCACGGGCGCGCGCGCCAGACTGCGCCACTGGAGCAGGGTCAGCACCCACTGCACAGACCCCACGTGGGGGAGGGCCGCCCACCCCAGGAAGTTTCCGGTCGCTATGGTGAGCTTGCGCCCGACCGGGACGCGGTAGGTTCCCACGGGGGTCGAGACCTGCCCGTACCCCCGGGACCGGACGACGCTGCCCCGCTGGCTGACCCCCCTCATGTCCCCGACCCTCACTCCCGGGATGTACGGGTCGCCGCTCCCCGATAGGAGTTCCGAGCCGATTCGGTTGTACTCCTCGCACGCCCCCTCGAACACCGCCGCGTCCGCGGCCGCGTAGTGCATCCACACCACGACCTCGTGCGCGTCCGCGGGCGCCTCCCGGACGATGGCCTCGCGGGCCTCGGCGCTGTCCACGTGCACCGGAACCCACGGGAGGGTCGGCGGCGCGAGAAGCCCCCTGCGCAGGTCGAACTCGGGCCCGATGCGCCTGACCTCCCTTACCTCGGCCGAGGTGACTATCAACTAGAACCTCCTGATGTACTGGACGTACTCGAGGACCTGGTCGAGCTTCCGCTCGAGCTCGTCCAGCCTGCTGCGCACGTCGTCTATGCGGTCCTGGAGGACGGCCTGGTTGTCGCTCAGGGTCGCGTGCTCGGAGCTGAGCTCGTCCGCCTTCCGCTCGAGGGCCTCGACCTCCTCCTTGGTCTCGCGGGCCCACTCCGGCCAGAGCCTGCGGTCGAACGCCGTGCTATCACCCGATTCTTTTCAGCCCCGTTCCTCGGGGGGGCAGCGGGGCGCCGGGGCCGTAGAGCTCCTCGTGCCTCCGCGCGCGCTCCTCCTCGGTCAGCGGCCTTCCCAGCCTGCGGACTCCGCCCGCGCCGGGGATCATGTCCCTGATGTTAGAATAAAGCCAGCGCGGGATCGGTGGCGCGGGCGGGTCGGCCGGGAGCCACTCCTCGAACTTCGGGGGAAAGCTTGGGACTCCCATACATTCCAAGTTATGCGGGTCTGATTTTAACCTAATTGACACAAAAGTAATTACTCAGAGAAGTGCAGCGAGAAGACTGTGCCCCACATATCCGATGCTCAAAACCGCAAACACATAAAGCCTCTTCATCATTTTTCCGATGATGAATCTCAGGGAGCACGCCGCGAGCGTGAACGCGAAGAAGGGGTCCCCGGTGAGAGTCAGCGCGAGCGCCGAGAGCCCCCCTCCGATTGCCATCAGCTCCAGCTCCAGCCCCCGCGCCCGGCGCTCCCCGAGCCAGACCGCCGTGGTGCGCAGCCCCGCCCTCCGGTCGAAGTCGACGTCGTGGATGACGGTGTCGAGGAAGGCGCTGATCGCGAGGATCGAGAAGACGAGCACGTGGAGGGCCGGAACCGGCGCGCCCCCCAGGCAGAAGCCCGCGGCGAAGAGGGGGGGCCCGGTGCTCAGGGGGAGGACCA
>JAFCZZ010000559.1 GCA_019314085.1 Deltaproteobacteria bacterium
AATTTCATGACTCCCCCCCAGTTTCGGATAGTTGTTCAGCTACTTTGTGTGCTAAGACTTGTTCAGGGCTTGGTTTGCTTTTCTGTTGTTGCAGCAGCTTTTTTATGTACGACTTGGCTAGGCCTAGGCATGTGTCACATACGTTTATGCCTCTCATTTCGTCGGCTTCGTATCTCTGGCCACAAAGGTGGCATTTGATTGTGCGGACTGGGATTAGGGGCGGTGGCTCGGTTTTTGCCTGCGCCTGCTCTTTCATGATTCTTATGCTTTCGTCCACGATCTCTTTCACCCACCTGGCTTTGGGCGGCGGAATCATCTTCAGGATCTCCATTAAAAGGCGGACTTGGCCCTTTTTGTTTGGAAGCCTGCTCAGCTGGTAGGCGACTCCTATGCTGATTTGTTCGTTTTCCAGCGCGGAGAGAACGGCTTCGTGGGCCTGGGCTATGGCTAGGCGTTGCTCGATTCTTTCTCTGGAGAGGCCGGTACGCTTTTCGATTTCTTCGAGGCTCAAGCCAAACTGGTCCTGGAGCTTTTTCAGAACCGCTATTTCCTCTGTAACCTTTGTCTTTCCTCGTAGCCTGTTCATGTACAAATTGCGGAGCATCGCGTCCAAAACAGTGCCTTCCTTGTAGGCTACTTCTACGTGGGGCCAGCCGTGGAGCAGCGCTTCCTGCAGCCTGTGTAGGCCGTCCGCAAGCCAGAACGTGTCGCCTTCCTTGACGCATATGATTGGGTTGGCTATTCCGTCGGCCTCGAGGCTCTGCTTGAAAATTTCGTACTCTTCAGGATCCCATACGGACGTAATCCGTACGTCTGGAACCTTAATCTTCTTGGGATCAACTTTCACGAGCCTAATCCTTTTAGTCAAACCCTAACCTCCTTAAGACTTGTTTCCGCTTCTCCCTTTTTATGAGTTCCTCAGGGCTCCAGTATTTGTCGCGTTCCTCCCAGATTTTCTTAAGCCAGTCTGGAGCCCAAACCACCATCTGAACATCCATCTTTTCGCAGGCCGTGCGGACCCATGGGATGTCCACCGGCACGAGCAGCTGCATTTTCACCGGTAAGCGCTTGTACTCTTTCAACTCGGGTGTAGCCGGCACAAGCGACGCGTAAACCGGCAGCTTGGATAGTCCGTCCATGTACTTGAAAATTTTCGCTTCGACAAGCAGCAGGGCGCCGGGCAAAATCACCAGCGCGTCCACTTCGGGCCTCCAGGGTCTGTAGACGCGGATCGCCTTTTCCTCTCCATGCATTTTTTTAAGTTCCTCCGGGATTGGGCCGAGAGGGCATCGTAGCTTAACCGGGTACTTGGGGTAATGTTTAACGATGTACTCGCTTACCCAACGGGGCTCTATTTCCCTTCTTAATTTTGTGGGCGGCATATCTCACCACTCAAAACTGTTAACATGCACTTCTATATTGGACTTTCATCTTCTTTATTAAGGGGTTTTTCCTTTTTAACTTGTAAGGTGTGTTGTATGCCTAAATTGCTAGTTAAGAGTAAGGACAAGGTTGTTAAAAAGTGGACTGAAGAAGCCCCGCGTAGGGCTCCATACTACGAGGAAGAAACTCCGGCAGCTGCCGAGAGATGGGAAAGCGAAGCTACAGGCGCGGCCCCCACGTATAAAGCCGCGGTTTCAGCGCCTGACATCGATAAGCGTTTTGCTGGTGGAATTAAACGCGTTGGCGCGGCTAAGTTCCGTAGGAAAGTGGTCAGCGTGGGTGTAGCCCGCTACGGTCCAGGAATCACCGCTGCTAAGGAAGACTATGACGCTGGCATAGACTGGGTTCTCTCTGAGCTTGCAGCCGTGGATGTTCCCGAGCGCAAACCCCGAGGAGATCCGTCTAACTATGAGCGTGTAAAGAAGATCGGCGACACCCTTCACAAGAAAAGGCTGGCTAGGCTCGGCGCGGGTGCAGCCGGTTAAACCCGGCCGGCCCAGAATGGAGTGGTAAGATATGCGAACCAGAGAAGTTGTAATAGAATATCGCAAAACCATCGCGGACAGCGGAACTGAAACCATAGACATCGACCTTACTGATCCCGTGACCCAGCTGGACTTGTGGTTT
>JAFCZZ010000560.1 GCA_019314085.1 Deltaproteobacteria bacterium
TCATGTCAAGATAGGGGAGCAGCAGCTTCTCCTTGACCATCTGCCACATGATCCTGGTCATCTCATCCCCGTCCATCTCTACTATTGGTGTCTCTACCCTGATCTTTTTACCCATTCATCCCTCTCCCATGCTTTTTTTATCCCTGATCAGCGACAGCATTCCCCCCGCGAGGACGATCTCCTTCGCCCTTTCCGAGAGGTCGCAGGCGATCTCAAATTCGGTCCCTTGGGTGGTGTTCCGCACAATCAGCGGTTTCCCGGCGCCGATCTTTTTCCGGATATCGGGGATCTCCAGGGAGTCACCCTCCTGTATCGCAGCGTAATCGGCTTCGCTCTTGAAGGTCAGCGGGACGATCCCGAAGTTTATCAGGTTTGCCGTGTGTATCCTCTCGAAGGACCTGGCGATGCCCGCCTTGACACCCATATACATAGGGCAGAGGGCGGCATGTTCACGGGAAGAACCCTGTCCGTAGCTGACCCCCCCCACGATGATATTGTCCCTGCCGGACTCCCTCACCTCCCTGGCCCTGTTGTAGAACCCGGGGTCAAGAACCTCGAACAGGAAGGCGGAATACGCGGGAATGTTGGACCGGTACTTCATCCGCGCGCCGGCGGGTATGATGTGGTCCGTGGTGATGTTGTCCCCCACCTTGATCGTCACGACACCGGCCACCCGTTCGGGGAGCGGGTCGTTCGTCGGCGGCGCCCCTATGTTGGGTCCCCGGCAGATCTCAACACCCCCCGGGTCATCGGCGGGGGGAATCATCATCGAATCATCGACGATGAAGGCATCGGGTATCGCGATCTCGGGATAGGGGATCCCGAGGTCTCTCGGGTCCGTTATCCTCCCCGTTATGACCGCCGCGGCCGCCGTCTCCGGGCTTACGAGGTATACATTCGCACTCTTGGTTCCCGATCTGCCCAGGAAATTCCGGTTGCTGGTCCTGAGTGAGACGGCATCGGTCTGGGGAGACTGGCTGTTCCCGATGCAGAATCCGCACGCGTTCTCTTCCAGTCGGACCCCTGTCTCAATGAGATCGGCCAGGGCACCGTTTCTCGCCAGCATGTCCACCACCTGCCTGGAGCCCGGCGCCAGTATAAAGCTGACACCCGGGTGCACCTTTGTGCCCTTCAGGGTCTTCGCGACCACCATCAGGTCCCGGTATGACGAGTTGGTGCAGGACCCGACGCAGACCTGGTGCACCTCCATCCCCTCCAGCTCTTTGACCGTGGCTATGTTGCCGGGGCTGTGAGGGGTCGCGGCCAGGGGGATTAACTGTGAGAGGTCGATATCGACCACCCTGGAGTACGCGGCATCCGGATCCGCGGCCAGCCTCTGCCAGTCCTCTTCCCTCCTCTGAGCCTTGAGGAATTTTCTCGTTTCGTCATCACTGGGAAAGAGAGAGGTGGTAACGCCGCACTCCGCCCCCATATTGGTGATCGTCGCCCTCTCCGGCACACTCAGTGTCAGGGCGCCCGGTCCACCGTACTCGAAGACGCACCCCACATTCCCCTTCGTTCCAAATATCTCCAGAATCTTGAGGATGACATCCTTGGCGCTCACCCAAGGCTGCAGTCGCCCTGTCAGATTGATCCTGATCACCGAGGGACAGGTCAGGTAGAAAGGCTCGCCGGCCATGGCCAGCGCCACATCCAGCCCCCCCGCCCCGATGGCGATCTGCCCAATGCCGCCCCCCGTGGGGGTATGGCTGTCAGAACCTAGCAGCGTCGCGGCGGGCCGTCCGAACCGCTCGAGGTGCACCTGATGGCATATACCGTTCCCCGCCCGGGACAGATAGAGACCGTATCGGGCGGCCACGCTCTGGAGATACCGGTGGTCATCCGCGTTCTCGAATCCGATCTGGATAGTATTGTGGTCGATAAAGCTCACCGAACGGTCCGTTTTTACCCTATCGACCCCCATGGCCTCGAACTGCAGGAAGGCCATCGTACCGGTGGCGTCCTGGGTCAGTGTCTGGTCTATGCGGATACCTATCTCACTCCCCGGGTCATAGGTACCCGCAACCAAGTGTCCCTCCAGTACCTTTTGTGTGAGCGTCTTTGT
>JAFCZZ010000561.1 GCA_019314085.1 Deltaproteobacteria bacterium
CCTTAGGCTTCGAGCTGTGGACTCTAGACGGCATCCTAAGGCAATTATGTGAGGTGAAGGGTGAGTGACGGGCATAATAGAGAAAGCAAAGAAGTATATAGATGAAGGCTGGAACATCAGAATTAGGACGTTGAGGGGAAAAATCTACGCATCGGCAAGAAAAACCATAGGCGGTAAACTTGTAGAGAGAGGTATAGGCTACGTATCTGAATCGGATCTAGAGCATATCAAGGGGCTTATGGGAAAAGCTCGTAAAAAGAAATCACGGATAAAGAAGCCTACTACTAACAATACTACTACTCGGCAACCCCAGCGACAGCCGGTTAGGCAACCGTCGCATGGAGGGGTTGGGGGTTCGGGGCGTGGTGTTGGTGGTGGTTGTGGCTGTGGGTTTATGGTGCATAGGCTTGGTCTTAGGTTTGTTAGGCCTTGGGTTAGTCCTTTGTTGTTGCAACGGCTTGGTAGGGCACGTTGTGTTGAGCGTTCGAAGCAGTGGGTTCTGAGGCTGGAGGTTGGCGTTAGGCGTTGGCTTACGCTTCAGGTGAATAGGGATGGCACGGCCCAGGTTTTCCTAGAGGCTAGCGATAATCCGTTATCGGTTGAGGAGTTTATTGGCTTCTGCAAGTTTGTGTTGCCGGAGGTTATGAGGAGGGCTACTGGTAGGAGGGTTTCTCTTAGTGATTTCGAGGTGATGATGGCGCCGGAGATCAACTGCGACCTCGATGGAGTCAGGGTTATGGAGGGCGTGAAGAGCCTTACTCTTGAGGAGTACTACGGGGATGTCGTTAGGATATACTATAGTGAGCCTAGGGTTAAGGAGTCCATGCCCAACGGCGGTACCCGCATAGAGGTTAGGACCGGTTCTTGGAACGGGCACAGCCTCAGCGAGATTGTTGACGGAGTAGTATCCATGGCTAGGCTCCCCGTGGTTCTTGCAGATATTAAGAAGGATCTGGAGCTTATCAAGGGATCCCTGCCCCGGCAGAGGATTGAGTCGGAGCAGTTGAGCGAGGCTGTTGCGACGAAGCTGGCGAACCTGATCTACCTGACGTTCGAGAAGTGGGGCAACCGCTTCGAACTGGCTTTGAGGGAGTTGGGGGCGAAGCTGAACGAGGCGCTCAAGCCGCTATTCATAAGGTTGCAACAGCTTGAGAGGGAGAACCAAGAGCTTCGTAGAAAGCTGGAGGAGCTAACCAATGAGGACAGCAGCATGAAGTTTGAGGATCTCCCAAGCGGGATCAAGGGGTTCCTGAAGGAGCTTGAGAGAGACGGCTACGTTAGATTAACCAATACCCGTATTGCCTATGGTGATAAGGTTTGGGCCGCAATCTTCAAGCGTAAGGGCAATATTGATGGGTGGCTGAACGAGGTTGCTTATGACTATCTTGGAAAGGAGGATAATAGGGAGCTGTTCAAGTCTGTGATAAAAGCAATCCGGTATTATGATAATAGGTACAACGGAAAACCGGGAGTTCCTTATGATAAGTTTATGGAAGCTTTGAAGAAGTTTATGGAGGGAACCCCTACATGATGGGCAATAATACATTGTTGCGTATTCTTGAGGAGCTAGAGAAGCAGAAACTGCAGCAGAAGCCAAAGAGGCCTACACCGGTGCAGCAACCTAAGCAGTCTAAACAACTTTTGTCCCAAACAACTTCATCAAAGGAAAGAGTTTTTGGGGACAAACATTCTATTAATAAAATAGGTGATAGTTTGGGACAAACAGTTATTAATGTTGGGGACAAACATCTTATAGAGTTGTTGAGGGCTGTTCATCTTAGGAAGCTGCCGGTTAGCTCATCGAAGAACACTGTGAAGAGGGGTAATAAGAAATATACCTATATAAGGAAGAGAGTGGATCTTCCCAATGACTATAATGAGGAGTATGCAGTTGTCTTTAGCCCTAGTGAGTTTCTGAAATTCGTTGAAGCCGTTTCCATAGCTTTTGAGAAGGCTTTTGGTGTTTACTTCAATATCGAGAAGTTGAAGAAGTTTCTCTATGAAGAAGAGTAGGTTTTTAGGGTTACACCCGTAACCAAGGGTTATGCGTGTAGCCAGTTTCATA
>JAFCZZ010000562.1 GCA_019314085.1 Deltaproteobacteria bacterium
GCGCCTGTCCGGAACCTGCGGAACCTGCTTCCGGGACCTGGCCGCACAGGCTGTTGTCAAGAGATGCGTATGATGTCCCGAATGGCACTAACTTAGCACTTTCTTGTAGTGATTTCTGTGGGGGCATTCCTTGAATTGATGGCGTGGTCGCGTGAGGCGCTGATAGTTCTTGGGTCGGCGTTTGACGGCGCGGGGTTCGGTTCGATTGGGGCGATGAGGGAGTCGGTCGTCGGCGAGGCAATGGAGCAATTGCCCCCATAGAGCGGTGCGGGTTCGGCGACGGGACGCCGCCAGGATGGGCGCCCATTGCCGCAGCGTGGCCAGTGTCCCCTTGAAGGAGACGCGTTCGACCGGCGTGTCGTGGGCCGATGCCGCTTCGAGCATGGTCAGACGGATGAGGTTATAGCCGATCGTGTGCACGGTCAGTTCCTTCTCGATCATCGCGGGGGTCTTGCAGCGGAGAATATCCATGCCCATCGTGGTTTTGATGTCGCGCAGGAAGAGTTCGGCCTGCCAGCGGCGGCGGTAGAGATCGGCGAAGGCGTCGGCGGGGAACGCGTCGGAGTCGAGCAGCGTCGTCGCGATGGTGATGACGCGGGTGCGAAAGCTCTTGACCGGGACGCCGAAGGTGATCTCCCGCACCGTCATGGCGTCAGGAAGGGTGCGCCACGTGGCCTTGTCGGGCCACTTGGGCCCGGGCTTGGACTTGTGCCAGACGACGAGCCAATCGCCTCGGCCGAGACGTTTCAGGCGGGTCTTTCCGACCGTGCGGCGCTGGTGGGCGCGCATCACGCAGTCCACGCCGCGTCTCATGAGGAAATAGAACTCGGCGAACCCGCACAAACCCCGGTCGGCCAGGATCACGTCGCCGGTCTCCAGCAAGGTCCAGAGCGTCCGGAAGAGGGTGCGCTCGCCCACGGCCAGCGAGTCCTTGGCCAGGCCGACCAAGACGCCCGTCGCCAGGCAGAACAGCGCGGTGACGCGCATGACGGGGAACGAACAGCCCGGCTTCGCCCCTTTCGGCTGCGGGTATCGCTTCTGGTTCTCAGGCGTGTCGGGCATGGAGAGACCCGACCCGTCCACGACCTTGACGGCCCGGCCGCGCCAGAGACCGCGCCGAAGGTGGACCGAACGTATCTTGCCTGCCAGGCGCGCGTGCGTCTCGTCGAGGTCCGCCTGGCGCAACCGCTGACGGGCCTTGCAGTAACCAGCGGTCCGGGCCGAGGCGGACTTCCCCTCCAAGGCCAGCCGTCCCAGGAATTTGCGCAGCGTCTCACGGCAAGCGCGGTCGGCCGAGAGGACCTGCGCCAGGAACATCCAAAACACCCGCGAGGGGGAAAAAGAGCCTGCGCCTCCCCGGCGCGCCGAAATCCTCCCCCAAGTCCACCCAGGCCCCGAACATCGCGCTCAACTCCGTATCGGACTTCCCCCGCACCGCTCCGGCCCGCCTCGCCCATCGCGCCGCTTGGTTCGCCATGGCTTCGCTCCTCCCCGTTGTCTTTGATAGAACAAGTATATATACTTGTTCACATGGGCGAAGTATAATGCGCCGGAAGGAGAAATGCAACATGAAAAAGGCCGACCCGTCCGCGGAACGTCTCCGGCGGCGTTGCGAACGCCTGGCGGCGCGCCTGGGCAAGACCGATTGGGTGCTCGTGGGGACGATCCGGCCCCGGCGGATTCCCTCGCGCCGGAGCGGATCGAAGACACTGCTCGGTCCGTACTACCAGTGGACCTTCAAGGAGCGCGGGAAGACCGTCACGGTCAACCTCAGCGCCTCCCAGGCCAAGGTCTATCAGAAGGCCATCGACGAGCAACGCAAGGCCGGGAAACTTCTCGCCGAAATGCGCACCCTCTCGCGCCAATTCCTGGAGGCCACCACGCGAGGCGTCAAGCGACGCAACCCAGAACCCCAATGAGGATCATGGCCTTAAGTTAGTGCCATTCGGGACACACGACCTAATTCGCGTGGACAGTCATGGGTAGAGCCGCCAAGAAGGCGCGAGGGCACGAATCGCAAGGGTGGTGGTTCCGGGCGCGGCCCATCACGTCATCCAGCGGG
>JAFCZZ010000563.1 GCA_019314085.1 Deltaproteobacteria bacterium
TCGACCTGAGTGCCTCCCCCACCCGGCGCGTGGGAGCCTCCCCTCTTGAGAAGTTCGACACCATTCCTCACCTCTCCCCCATGTTGAGCCTTGCCAATGCATTCTCCGAAGAGGAGATACTGGCATTCGACGAGCGCGTCAGGCGCCTTCTGGACACGCAGGAAAATGTATCCTACGTGGTCGAACCCAAGCTTGACGGCATCGGGGTCAACCTGGTGTATGAGAGGGGCATATTCAAATCAGGATCAACCAGGGGCGACGGGACCATCGGAGAGGATATCACGCAGAATCTCAAGACCATCCGCACGATACCTCTGAAGATGAACTCCGCCGAGGATTCGCCGTAGGGACCGACGCCTTCAGGAAACTCAACAGGCAGAGAATGACAGATGGTGGTAATCCATTCGCGAACCCCAGAAATGCCGCGGCCGGTTCGCTCCGACAGCTCGATTCACGGATCACCGCGAAGAGACCCCTCGCGATATTCTGCTACGCCATGGGATTCATCGACCCCGATCTATCGGGATTCGGGACCCACGGGGAGTTTCTACAGGCCCTCGCCGAATGGGGATTCCCAGTAAATCCCCTCATACAAAAAGCGCAGGGCATAGAGGAGTGCATCACATATTACCGGGAGATGACCGCCCGGCGCGAAGGGCTTCCCTACGAAATAGACGGCACCGTCATCAAGGTCGATTCGACGGATATCCGGGACCGTCTCGGCGCCGTTTCAAGGAGCCCCCGATGGGCCATTGCCTGCAAGTTCGCCGCGACGCAGGCCACGACAACCATTGAAGACATTGTCATTCAAGTCGGCCGGACCGGCGTCCTGACCCCCGTCGCACAGATGAAACCCGTCCGCATCGCGGGGGCAATGGTCAGCCGTGCAACCCTTCACAATCAGGATGAGATCGACAAAAAAGGAATCCACATCGGGGATACCGTGATCGTACAGAGGGCCGGCGACGTCATACCGGAGATAGTAAAAACGGTCGGTCCCTCAGCAGAAGACACTGAACGGCCCTTCCGGATTCCCGGCACCTGTCCGGTATGCGGGTCGGGGATCGTCCGCCTCGAAGGCGAGGCCGCGCACCGGTGCATCAACCTTGATTGCCCGGCACAGATCAGGGAAAACATAAAACACTTTGTCTCCCGAGGCGGTATGGACATAGAGGGTCTGGGAGAAAAACTGGTATTACAGATGCTCGACACGGGAATCGTCAGGGACCCGGCCGATCTCTATGATCTTACCGCAGAGACCCTGGCAGACCTCGAGAGGATGGGCCCCAAATCTGCCGCCAATATTCTGGCATCACTGGGGAGGACCAAGACCCCTCCTCTGGATAAATTTATTTTCGCCTTGGGGATCAGGCACACGGGCGAGCATGTCTCGAAGGTACTGGCCCACCGGTTCGGAACACTGAATACCATCATGAATGTCGGCGAAGAGGATCTGCTCGCCGTAAAGGAGATCGGGCCCGAGATTGCCGGGAGCATCACGACATTCTTCCGTGAGCCCTCCAACCTTCGAACCATCGGACGGCTCAGGGAGGCCGGGGTCACACCGGTTGAGGGTTCCGCCGTATCGGGGATCCTTTCGGGAAAGACCTTCGTCCTGACGGGGACCCTCGCCGGACTCTCGAGAAGCAGGGCAAAGGAGATGATCGAATCGATGGGGGGAACAGTATCATCGTCCGTGACAAAGAAGGCCGATTACGTGGTCGCCGGGTCATCCCACGGTTCGAAGCTGGAGAAGGCCGGGCAGTTGGGGATACCCGTTCTTGATGAAGACGCATTTCTGGAGATGACCGGGCAGGGAGAGAGTCATGAGGAGTAAGAGGTAAGGGGTAAGGGGTAATGAATAGCTGCTTGGATTCTGATGGGATACAGGCTTCTTGTGCATCAGGCACACGAAGGGCCCATGTCTTTGTCGCCGGAAGAGTCCAGGGGGTCTTTTTCAGGATGGAGACACAAAAACATGCTGAAGGGCTGGGTCTCACGGGCTGGGTGAGAAATCTGGAGGACAGGAGGGTCGAGGCCGTCTTTGAGGGGGGAGAAGATACCGTCGGGAAGATGCTTGACTGGTGCAGAGAGGGGCCGGCTCTCTCCCGTGTGACAGGGGTGGAGATCGTGGAGGAGACACCCACAAACAACTTCAAAGACTTCAGGATCAGGTATTGACAAAGGGTATCTGTCCGGACCTGCGTGAAACCTGTTGACACCTCGTATTCATTGATCTAAAGTACTTGGTAT
>JAFCZZ010000564.1 GCA_019314085.1 Deltaproteobacteria bacterium
TTTTCTGTCTGGATTTTTCACAAATCTCACAAGGAGGCATTATATGTATACCTTTGAACTTTCGGAAGAAAAAAAACAATACCGTGAGCTTGCAAGAAAATTTGCAGAGACGGATATCCGACCGCTGAATGACAAATTTGACGACGACTGGGATACACATACATACATGTCGCAGGTACTCAAAAAGGCGGCCAGCCTCGGATTCATGGGGCTGCCCATTGCCGCCGAATACGGCGGTTCCGGTGCCGATGGCATGACCGTCATGGCCGTCCTCGAAGAACTGGCAGCCGTAAACGGGGGGGTTGCCTGTGTGATCGGTGATACCTGGTTTGCGCAGACTCCCATTGTAATTGCGGCTAACAAAGAACAGCGAGAGCGATTTCTCACACCCCTCGCCTCCCGCAAAAAGCCTAATCTCGGCTGTATCTGCATGACCGAACCGGCATCGGGGGCGGATATCGAAGATCCCCGGATGCATCTTCGAACGGTCAAGACAGTCGCCACCAAAGATGCCGACCACTACGTCTCTTCGTGGTTGAGGACGGAACGCCGGGTCTCTCCTTTGGAAAAATAGAACGGAAGATGGGCATGCCGGAGGATCAGAACAGAGAGGTGGTCTTTGAGAATGTCCGCGTTCCGAAAGACAACTTACTGGGGGATATCGGTGACGGACAGCGGATCCTTCAGACGACCGTTGCCTACAACCGGCTCGGGGCGGGGATGATCTCCGTCGGCATGGCACGGGGCGCCTTCGAATATGCCCTCAAGTACTGCAAATCTCGAGTCGTGGGGGGGAAACCGCTGGTCAGGCACAGCCTGATATCTGCACGGTTTGCCGATATGGCAACCAAGATCGATGCGGCCCGTCTCCTGGTCTACCGTGCGTCCTGGTCGCTCAAAAAGCGTGATCCCCATAGGGCGCGCCACTCCGATATGGCCAAGGTGTACGCAACGGATATGGCCATGGAGGTCACATCGAACTGTGTTCAGTTGATGGGGTCCTACGGATATTCCCGGGAGTATCCCGTCGAAAAATACATGCGGGACGCCAAGATCGTGCAGATCTACCTTGGCCCGAATGAGCTGGTCGGGCAGCTTATCGGAGAAAGTCTTTAAGATAAAAAAAGAGGGGGATTCCTCAGGAATCCCCCTCCAGTAAAGAAACGGAACCGATACGATTAGATAGTAAAGGATTCTTCGAGCATCTCAACAGGCGTCTTGTCAGCCAGCTTGATTGTCTTGAATCGCGCTTCCACAGTCGTCAGAATATTCGCCGCGAAAAATTTTGCTGACGCCATCTTGCCCATATAAAAGGCAACTTCCGCATTATTCTTCCCAAGTTCGCGTTGTGCTTCAGGTGTATCTGCTCCTGCTTCCTTAAACAGGGCATCCAGTTTCCCGGATGCTATCGAGGCCGCATCCAGCAGTCTCCAACCGACAATGGCATCTCCCATGATCATCAGGAAGGGCCTGGTGTTGATGAGAGGGGACATAAAATCGCCACCCTTGAGCCAGGTCCCGAACTGCATGAGTACATCTCCGAACGCCGCCGTGGCCTCTCCCAGATATCCGGCAGATTCTTTCAGTCCTTCTATGGCCTTGCATTTCTCGGCAGTGGCGCCCATATCGGTGAGCAGGTTCATCGCATTCTGCCCTTTGCGCTGACCCAGCTTACGGAACACGAGGTCGAGGGACTGGATGGCGTTCGTCCCTTCATAGATGGGGGCAATCTTGCAGTCACGCATATACTGCTCCATGGGATATTCCTGACAATATCCGTAGCCGCCGTAGACGTCCATGGCCAGTCCGCAGATTTCCACACCCTTATCGGAGCAGTAGGCCTTGATGACCGGCGTTATCAGCTCCACATAACCGTCCCACTTTGCCCGTTCTTCTTCCGTTTCGGCAATCTCCGACATGTCGATGCAGTAACCGATCCAGTAATTCATGGACCGCATTCCCTCGACGTGAGACTTCATCCAGAGGAGCGAGCGCCGGATATCGGGGTGTTTGATGATCGGGGCACCCTCTGGTGACTGCGAGGTCATATCACGGCTCTGGACGCGTTCCTTCGCATACGCGATGGCGTGTTCCAGGGCTGCCGAGGCCAGCCGGGCCTCGTTCATCATCTTGAACATGATCTTCATCCCCTGTCGCTCACTGCCGAGGAGCTCGCCGATGCAGTTGCCGTTCTCGCCGAAGTTCAGGGTCGCCGTGGCGGAACCCTTGATTCCCATCTTGTGCTCGATGTTTCCCGTGATAACATCATTCGACTCTCCGAGGCTTCCATCGTCATTGGCGCGAATCTTGGGAACGATGAAGATCGAGATACCCTTTGTCCCCGGAGGATCACCCTCGATCCTGGCCAGGACCGGATGGATGATATTTTCCGTCAGGTCGTGGTCACCCGCGGAGATGAAACACTTGGTCCCCGTGATGCTGTAGGTACCGTCGGGGAGTAGCTTGGCCGTAGCCCGCGAGGCTCCGACGTCGCTCCCCGCACCCGGCTCGGTGAGACACATCGTCCCAGCCCACTCGCCAGCAGCCATCTTGTAGAGGTATTTGTTCTTCTGCTCCTCCGTGCCGTATTCCGCGATCAGGGCAGCCGCACCCAGCGTCAGACCCACATACATCATGAAAGAATAATTGGCCGAACCGAACATCTCGCTGTTGGCGTTGTAGATCACCTGAGGCATTCCCTGCCCCCCCACCTCGACCGGGAAGATGGGACAGAACCACCCCGCCTCGCGGAGATTTTTAAAGGGCTTATGGTAGCATTTAGGCGCGTGTGCATTGCCGTCCGTAAAGACCGCCGGGTCCTCTTTGTCCGCGATCTCGTACGTGGGCAGAATCTCTTCCAGCGCGAACTTCTCCCCCTCGGTCAGGACCATATCGACCATATCTATCGAGTAGTCGGCATATTTTTCATACTGAAAGAGATTCTCAATGCCGATCTGCTCGTACAGAACAAAACGCTGATCGCGCGTGTTCACCAGTGAATTACTCATACCATCCTCCTCATAATTTTTTATTACCTGTCGTTTGAATTCTATGCCCTGTGGGAGGGGATTGCCAGGCAATCCCCCCAGAAGGCATCTTTTACTTTTCCACCTTCTCCCACAGCGATGCGTTGGCGTTTCCAAAACCACCGCAGAGCATGGCTACACCGTACTTGGCATCATTGAAGTCGGTTTTCATAACATTGTTCAGCGTGACGATGATCCGAAGACCTGACTCTCCGAGGGGATGGCCAAGCGCCAGAGCGCCGCCCCACACATTCACATTGTCGAAGGGGGCATTCTCGGCGATACCGAGATCACGGACCACGGCGAGGGACTGGCTCCCGAAGGCCTCGTTCAGCTCCCACACGCCGATGTCTTTTACCGTCTTGCCGGTCCGTTCAAGCAGCTTCTTGGCAGCGGCGATGGGACCAATCCCCATCATGGTGGGGTCACAGCCGGCCATGGCACCATGAACATATTTCAGGTGGTAGTCAAGCCCCAGTTCATCGGCCTTGTCCCGGCTCATGAGGAGCATCGCGGCGGCGCCTGCGGTCAGGGGTGACGATACGGCGGCCGTCACAATCCCATTTTCCTTGAAAGGCGATTTCATGGTCGCCATCTGTTCCATAGAGACATTGTCGCGGATCCACTGATCACAATCGACCATGAACTTTGTTCCGTCCTCCTCTTCCCCTTCGATGGGAATAATCTCCTGTGCAAATTTCCCCGCATCCCGGGCCTCGGCAGCCTTTTTGTTGCTCCAGTAGGCCATATTTTCCATGTCTACGCGCTCCACCTTCCAGCGTTCGGCGACATTTTCGGCGGTGGCTCCCATGGGGATATCATCCATTGAATATCGGTCAAGCAGACGCGGGGTCATATCCATGCCGAACATCATGGGGACCTTCTGCATATCCTCGACACCGGATGCGATGTAGATGTCGCCCTCACCGCACATGATGGCCCGGGCCGCATGCTCCGTCGCGGCCATACCCGAGCAACACTGCTGACCCACGCCGTTT
>JAFCZZ010000565.1 GCA_019314085.1 Deltaproteobacteria bacterium
CGTATCACCACGATACCATCCCGAATCGAATCAACACTGTCTACCGGGACAATACCCCGTTCCCTGAGCAGTTCGACTGTCTGAGGGTTGTGTATGAGGGGACCGTAGGTATACACCTTTGTATCCCTCCGGTGACGGGTCAGCGCGAGGACCATGTCCACCGCCCTCTTTACCCCCATACAAAAACCCGCTGTCTCGGCAAGTTTGATTCCCACTGTTTGTCCCCATGTACAATGTTATCGCTTACGGGCATACAGGAAAAATTCCCTGTTTCCGGCCGGACCGGTAATGGGCGATTCGCAGGTCCCCACCACCTCAAGGCCCAGTCCCATGGAAAATGCCACAATCTCCTCAACAACCTTCCGATGGATACGGGGGTCCCGTATAACCCCTTTGCCTACTTCGTCCCTCCCCGCCTCAAACTGCGGCTTGATGAGGGCCAGGATGACGGCCTCCGCGCCGGTGAGCCTGACGGCGACGGGCAGGACCAGTTTCAGGGAGATAAAGGAGACATCGATAACCGCAAGGTCTACCTCGTCCTCGATCCCTTCACCGGAAAAATACCTGATATTGGTCTTTTCAAAGAGTGTCACCCTTGTGTCCGTCCGAAGCTTCCAGTCGATCTGGCCATATCCTACGTCTATCGCGTATACCCTTTTGGCTCCTCCCTGCAGGAGACAATCGGTAAATCCGCCCGTGGAGGCGCCGATATCCAGGGCCACGGCACCCGTCACATCGATACCGAACGACCGCAGAGCCCCCTCGAGTTTCAATCCCCCCCTGCTGACATAGGGATTTGCGCCCCCTTTTATCCGTATCCCGGCATCGTGGCGGATCAGGGTCCCTGCCTTGTCGATCCGCTCCTCTTCGACCACCACCAGACCTGACATGATGAGCGCTTTTGCCTTTTCACGGGTCGCCGCGATGCCCCTGTCAACCAGGAGCCGGTCCAATCTGACCTTGGGATGGTTCGTTTTCATCTGATTCGGATCCTTAGTAAGCTAGAAATTATTCCCCGCGCTTGTCCGCGGGGGAGAATTTCGTTAGCGCACTTATCCCGTTTATCGGGGCTAGGAGATACAGAAAAAAGGGTGAAGCCACCTCGAGTTGCGCGCGGGTCAGCAGGGGTTCATCATTGTTCGAACGGCCTGCGCTATGCCCTGTGCATCAATGCCCTGCTGCTGTCTGAGCTGGGCCTGTGTCCCCTGTTCCACGAACGTATCCCCGATGCCGAGCCTCTTTACCTCGGTTCCCGAGATTCCCGTCTCCTCAAATAATTCAAGGACCGCGCTCCCGAAACCGCCCATAAGGACATTCTCTTCCACGGTGACAATCCTGTCGAACGAGGATGCTATCTCGCAAAGCAGGGTCCTGTCGAGGGGCTTTACGAACCGGCTGTTGACAACAGTCGCTTCGATATGCTCCCGCGCGAGTATCTCGGCGGCCTCGAGGGAGGGATATACCGTGGAACCGATCGCAATGATCGCCACATTCTTCCCCTCGCGGACGACCTGCGCCTTTCCTATCTCGACACCCTCCGGCCTCTCATCGAGGGGAACGCCCACCCCGCTCCCGCGGGGGTAACGTATCGACACGGGGCCTCCACATTCCACGGCTGTCTTGAGCATGTGTTGGAGCTCGTTTTCATCCTTCGGGGCCATGACAACGATATTCGGTATGGATCGAAGGTAGGACAGATCGAAGAGCCCGTGGTGTGTCGGTCCATCGTCTCCGACGATCCCCCCGCGGTCGAGGGCGAACACGACGGGCAGGTTCTGGAGGCACACGTCATGGAGCACCTGGTCAAAGGCCCTTTGGAGAAAGGTGGAATATATTGCGACAACGGGTACAAACCCTTCTGTTGCCAGGCCCGCGGCAAAGGTAACACCGTGTTGTTCGGCGATGCCAACATCATAGAACCGTTCGGGGATCTCCCGTGCGAACCGGTCAAGACCGGTCCCCTCCGTCATGGCGGCCGTGATCGCAACAATGCGGGTATCTTCCTGCGCCAGACGCACCATCGTACGACCGAACACCTGGGTATAAGAGGGCCTGGAGATAGGCTTTCCCGTCGCGATATCGAACGGGCCGATGCCGTGAAACCGGGACGGCTCATTCTCGGCGAACAGGTACCCCTTCCCCTTTTTGGTAATGACATGCACCAGGACGGGGCGTTCCATAACCCGCACGTTCTGGAGATGCTTTATCAGGTGGTCCAGCCGATGTCCGTCAAGCGGCCCGATATACTTGAATCCCAGCTCTTCAAACAACATGCCCGGAACGATGAATCCCTTCAACGACTCCTCGGCCTTCCGGGCAAACTTGATGACCTTTCCCCCCACGCCGGGCACGGTCTTCAGGAAGTCAAGGATCTTTGCCCTCAACCGGGTAACGTGTTGCCCCGCCATGATGCGGTTCAGGTACGACGACATGGCTCCCACGTTCGGCGATATGGACATCTCATTATCGTTCAGTATAACGACCAGGTTCTTCTCCCGCTCCCCGGACCAGTTGAGGCCTTCAAATGCCATCCCGGCAGTCATGGAG
>JAFCZZ010000566.1 GCA_019314085.1 Deltaproteobacteria bacterium
TGTAAAGAGAAAAGTTTGCAGGAGAGAAAGTCAGAGAAGTATCGAGCCCAGGGACAATTTAAATGGATGACGTTGAAGGCGTTAATCCTGCCGCGTTAGCGGCTTACTTGAACATGCTGATGAACAGGAGATTGTGTATGGCCTATCACACAAAAGAATCGGACCCTGTTAATGGAAACATCACAAAACCTACATGGTGGATTCAGATAATCATCGTGAGTATTACCGTAATCGCGGTCGGCATAATAACCTTTCTTGGCATTAAGACGTACGAAGCAACCCGGAACACAGCCCTTGACCAGTTCAATCAGCACCAGCTTATCCTCGCGCATTCCGCCGCCGCCGGGATTTCAGCGAGGTCAAGGCCGCGCTCGTATCGGCCACAAAGGTGAAAACCATACAGGATATGACCGAAAACTCTCTCGAGTATATGCAGAATATGTATCTCGGTTTTATACCGAGGACCTCTATCCGGCGCCTTGATGAAAAGGGGGTATTACGTTTCATCTACCCCTCGGACGACTGGCGCGGCAACCTGCCCGGCAGAGATTATAGTGGCGAGTCGTATTTTCAAAATGTAAAAGAAAGGGGGCGCGTCGGCTTGTCGGGAATAACCGTCAATGAGATTGGCGAAAAGCGTATCCGAATGTCCGCGCCCGTCTATGTGCCGGATACCCAAGGGGGTGGAAAAAAGAAATTCGCCGGGATCCTGATCGTTTCCTTTGATCTCAAGGCAATAGCGAACGTTTTTATTTCGCCGATAACGTCAGGGGAGACAGGATATGCCTGGCTGATGGATCAGAATGGTTATTTCCTCGCCCATAACGTCGATACCTTTGTAGGACAGGATGCCTTCCGAATACGGGAAAAGACAAATCCCGAGCTGTCATATGAATCGATCAATGAAATCCAGCAGAAGGTAATGGTCGGGGGTGAGGGGATCGGTCGTTACCTGTCGGGTTGGCACAGGGGTAAAACGGGACGTATCGAGAAGCTCATAGCGTATTCTCCCATCCGTGTTATCGATCGGATCTGGTCGGCTGCCGTTGTCGCGCCGGTCAACGAAATAGACAAAATCATTCGGGAGGCAGGAATTCAGGCATTACAAACCTTTACCTTCATCATCCTCTTTCTCATCCTTGCAGGTATCTTTTCGTCCCTTTCCGTCTATCGATGGTCCAACCTACTCAGGAGTGAGGTCCGAAAGCGGACAAAAGAGCTCCGAGAGACCACGGATTATCTGAATAACCTGATTCGATGCGCCAATGCCCCGGTCGTCGTGCTGGATCAGCGTGGAGCGGTTACCATCTTTAACAATGCCTATGAACGGATGAGCGGCAGGACGGAAAAAGAAATGCTCGGCAAGCCTCTCGATATACTCTTCCCTGATACCAGTCGCGCCCAGGCATTGAGAAGGATCAAGCAGGCCCAACACGAGGGGAGAGACCTGTATGCGGAGGAAGGGGCAATCCGGCATAGAGACGGGACATTGTATATAGGAATGTGGAATTCCGCCAATATTTACTCTGATACAAGTGATGCATTGCTGGCTACCATTGTTCACGGAGAGGATGTAACGGAACGCAGACAGGCGGAAGAGGCGCTTCGTGAGAGCGAGGAGCGCTACAGGACCGTCGTGGAAAATCAGGCCGAACTGATATGCCGGTACACCCCGGACTGGCGGCTTACCTTTGTCAATGAAGCCTACTGTCTTTATATCGGCAAAACAAGAGATGAGTTGCTCGGAATGAGTTTTATGCCTTTTATCCCCGAAGGGCAGAGGGGGGGGGTCAAGGAATACCATAAAAAGCTGATGAATCCGGAGATTCAAGAGGTAAGGCATGAACATCAGGCCATCAATGGGCATGGAAAGCATCTCAGGTGGCAGCAGTGGGTCAACCGTGCCATATGTGACAACCAGGGGAACTTGCTGGAATATCAGTCGGTAGGGAGGGACATAACGGAATTGAAGGAGGCCGAGGAGGCGCTCCAGGGGAGGGAAGAACAGTACCGTGCCTTATTTGAAGGATCTCCCGATGCCATCTTCCTTGGCGATATCGACACGGGAATCGTGATTGCTGCAAACCCGGCCGCATCGCAGCTTCTCATGATGCCGCGTGACGAAATTATCGGAATGAACCACTTGCAGTTTTATCCCGAATACCTCCGGGAGAAGGTGCAGACAGGCTTTAACAGAATTACTAAAGAAAGTGGGAAACATGTGGTAGAAAGACTCGTTCTCCGTAGAGACGGGACAGAAGTCCCCGTTGAAATCCTATCA
>JAFCZZ010000567.1 GCA_019314085.1 Deltaproteobacteria bacterium
GGGACAAATCCGGCATTGAGGAACCCTATGACGATAACCGAGGTCGCACTTGAGCTCTGTATGACCGCGGTGACAAAAGCACCCATCATCGCCGATCTGAGCCTGCCTGATGTCACCTTCTCAAGCATCGTCTTCAGAAGGCCCAGGGACAATCTCTTCAGCGAGTCGCTCAGGAGATACATCCCGAATATGAACAGGCCGAGTCCTCCGATAACACCCGAAATAATCTTGAAATCCATCAGATCTCCTGCACCGATACCGGCGTTCTGGCTACCTCAGCCTGTTAGCCGTATTGAGCGTATTGTTGAACAACAGCACATCCCGGCACCACCACTCTTGAGCCAAAGCGCCTGGTCCCTGATCTCATCCCTCACATCCTGAGAGGTTTTCGTACCGTCAAGGACAACTGCCATGATTCTCTTCATACAAGGTTCTCTCGTCCGGACAGCGAGAAATCCCCCCCCCGGAGTTTGACCTTTATATTACACAACAGCAAAATGTCAAGACAATCACTCATACTATGGCCCCGACAGCAGCACCTCTCCATTGGGCATCCGCTCAATTCTGTTGAAGTAAACTGTTCGTTGTGATAGGGGGGAGAAAATTTTGGCTGATAGTATCGGAGATGCGCATGGAACAGAATCTGGGCAAGATGTTGGAGCACACCTGTCGTACATACCCTGACCGGGTATCCCTCATATATAAGGACACGACCGTTTCCTACTCACCGTTTCCTACTCGGAGCTGGACAGGGCGGTAAACACCTTCGGCAACCGGCTGAAAGCACTCGGCGTGACACGGGGGGACAGGGTGGCAATTATGCTCCCCAATATACCTGAATTTATCGTATCCTACTTCGCCATCCTTAAGCTCGGAGCGGTTGCCGTCACCATCAACATCCAGTCGACCCCCCATGAGCTGCTCTATCTTCTCGACAATTGCGATGCCACAGTGTGTATCACCGTTCCGTCGTCAGCGAAACGGTTTAAAGAGATACGGGAACGGCTGCCGCGGTTCGAACACCTGATCACGACGGACAACACCCCCGGCACCCTCTCTATACAGGGTTCTCTGGAAGAGGAGGCTGCCGAACTCGAGATCCCGGAGATCACGGGGGGAGATCCCGCGGTGATGATCTATACCTCCGGCCTGACGGGGAGGCCCCTCGGGGCCGTCCTTACCCACGGCAACCTGTTGACACAGTCCATTCTGCTGGAAGAGGTCTTGAACGGGGGCCCGGACGACAGAGGGCTGTGTCTCATCCCTCTTTTTCATTCCTTCGGAGCCGTAGCCAACATGCTGATAATCCTGGAAGCGGGAGCCAGCCTCGTCATGATTGACCGCTTCAACCTTGAAGCCATCTTCAAGGCCATAGAGAGAGAGAAGGTCACCTATGTAGCAGCCGTTCCGAGGGTCTTTCTGGGAATGCTCCTCTTTGAGGGGGCGGAAAAGTATGACATCCGTTCTCTGAGATTCTCCATTACCGGCGGCTCGGCAATGCCCCCGGAATACATACCGATGTTCGAAAAGAAGTTCGGCGTCATGCTGGTTCAGGGGTATGGCCTGACCGAGACCTCCCCCGCCTGTTCGGTCAACAGGATAGACGGTGTGCGAAAACCGGGGTCCATCGGCATCCCGCTCCCCGGCATTGAGGCGCAGGTCGTCAACGGAACGGGAGATTTCCTCCCGGCAGGGGAGGTGGGAGAGCTCGTCATAAGGGGCCCCAATGTCATGCAGGGATATTACCGCAATGAGCAGGCAACCGCGGTGGTCATCAGGAACGGATGGCTCCACACCGGAGATCTGGCACGGATCGATGACGAGGGATACATCTTTCTCGAAGGACTCAAGAAGCGAATGATCATCACCAGCGGTTTCAACGTATATCCGACAGAGATTGAAAATATCCTCAGGATGCACCCGGCCGTCAGTGACGCACGAGTTACAGGGAAAGAAGATCTGATGAGGGGAGAAATCGTCAAGGCCTTGATCATCAAGAAACAGGGGGCCGCCGTAAGCGGAAAAGGTATCATGAAGCACTGCAGGACCTATCTATCTTCATACAAATCCCCCAGGGAGGTGGAATTTGTGGAGAGACTTGATTGAGGATATAATGGATAACCTCCCTGATATATAAGGATAAGAAAAGGAGACGTTTTATGAAAGAAGTAGTTATCGTAAGTGGAGCAAGGACCGCCGTTGGGACATTCGGCGCTTCTCTCAAGGATGTGAAATGTATCGATCTCGGTGCGCTCGTTATCAAAGAGGCGATCAAGAGGGCCGGCCTCAGGCCCGCCATCACCGACTTTATCAGGGCATGCCGAGCGGACGCATTCGGAGAATTCGACAAGACACCGATCAACGAGAAACATTACGACTATGACGATTCCCTGACCCCGGCATATTTTGATGAATGCATTATGGGGAACGTCCTCCAGGCGGGACAGGGGCAGAATCCGGGACGCCAGGCAGCCATCTATGCCGGTCTGCCCGAGGAGACGACTGCAATCACGGTCAACAAGATCTGCGCGTCGGGGATGAAGGCGATAGCCCTGGGTGCCCAGGCCATCAAGGCGGGGGATGCGGATATGGTCGTTGCCGGCGGCATGGAATCAATGAGTCAGGCGCCCTACGCCCTCCCAAAGGCGAGATGGGGGTACCGGATGGACATGCCCTTCGGCCATCACCCGTGAAGAGCAGGACGAACTCGGCCTCCTCAGCCACCAGCGTGCACTGGCAGCAATCGCCCGCGGTGAGTTCACCGATGAGATCGTTCCGGTCGTCATGCCGCAGCGCAAGGGTGACCCCAAGGTCTTTGAGGTCGATGAACGCCCCATGGACACGACACTGGAGAAGATGGCCAAACTGGCCCCCGTCTTCGCAACAAACGGAAAAGGAACGGTAACCGCCGGGAATGCGTCCGGAATCAACGATGCAGCCGCGGCCG
>JAFCZZ010000568.1 GCA_019314085.1 Deltaproteobacteria bacterium
GCAGAAAATAATTTCTAACTTACTAGCCCCGATAAACGGGATAAGTGCGTTAACGAAATTATTCCCTGCAAAAACGCAGAAAATAATTTCTAACTTACTAGCCCCGATAAACGGGATAAGTGCGTTAACGAAATTATTCCCTGCAAAAACGCAGAAAATAATTTCTAACTTACTAAGGAGAAAGAAACATGCCGAGAGAAGGTCTACTCATAGATGCTCCCCTTGAGCGATTATCAAAGGGTCAGATCGAAGAAATCCACAAGGCTTCGCTGGAGCTCCTGAGAGATCCGGGCCTTATATGCTTTAATGAAGAGGCGGCGGCCATATTTGCCGCTAACGGCGCGCATGTTTCTTCGGCCGTTAGCGCCGCGCCCCCCTGCCGAATCGTCAAAATCCCGGAAAGGCTCGTCCTTGATGCGCTGGAGAGCACGCCGTCATCGGTTACACTCGGTGCGCGAGATCCGGCAAACACCCTTATCATGCACGGCGATGAGCCGAGGGTATACTTTGTGTCGGGTTCGGAAACGAATATCTGGCTCGACGTCGATTTTCACACCTATACAAAAAAATCTGACCCGCAAAAGGAAATAAGGGTTCCCGAGTTTACGCCGCGCAGGGGAACCGTGGCGGACCTCTGTCAGGCGGCCCATGTCTGTGAAAATCTGGAGACGCTCGACGGATTTATCCGGAGCGTCAATATACAGGACGAGGACATCACGGAGGAGAACAAGGACGTAAACAAGGTCTTCGCCTCCCTCGACAACACGACAAAGCACGTGATGGTGGGGCTCACCAGCAGAGACCAGCTCGACAACGTGCTCCGGATGGCTGCACTCATAGCCGGCGGCGAGAAAGAACTTAGAAAAAACCCCCTTGTCTCCTTTATTACCTGTCTCATCAAGAGTCCCCTCCAGTTTGTGGACGAAACGACGCAGTCCTTTATCGAGATGTGCAGAAAAGGCCTCCCCGTCGTTGTTTCTTCTTCTCCGCAGGCGGGAACCACTGCCCCCATCAAGGAGGCGGGCATCATCGCGCAGATAAACGCGGAGGTCCTGGCCGGCATAACGCTCGGCCAGCTTGTCAACCGGGGAACGCCTGTCATGTATGGAAGCGTCCCCGTGAGAACCAGGATGGATACCCTGGCCGATTCCTACGGGGCGGTGGAGACCAGCCAGTTCAATATCGACTGTATCCAGCTTGCCCGGTTCTACAACATCCCCAACTATTCCACATCGGGCGTCTGTGATCCGAAGATTCCGGGTCAGCAATCGTCCATCGAGAGACTCTTTTCAAATATCCTGGTGACACTGAGCGGGCCTCAATACCTTCACTGCGCCTACGGGCTTCTTGACTGTAATTCCGTATTTTCCCTCCTCCAAGCGGTTCTCGATGACGCCCACTTTCAGATGATCAAGTTTTTCCTGAGGCCTCCCCGTATTGACGATACTGAAATAAGTGAGGCCATGAAGCAGATCAGAGACGTGTCCGCCACATCTCAGAGATTGTACATAAGCTATATTCGCAAGGTCCTCAGATCCGGCCTGCTCTCGCCTCCTTATCCCTTTGAAGGAGGCGGTGACACCGATGAGGTCTTTGCCCTGGCCTTCGACCGGATGAACGGGCTTCTGGCACGACCGTAAAACATATCGACGAGGAAACGACGGACCGGATATTCAGGGAAATTCCCGGCCTGCTGCCGCGGCTTAACATGTATGAAAAGAAAGGGGTTGGCAATGAGTGATGATGTTGTTGCAATACTGAAAGAAAATGTTATTCAAGGAAGGATAACGAAAGACGATGAAGGTGTGGATGATACCCTTTCCGGTCCCGGTGTTCTTGAGCTGACGCAGTTAGCCATCGATCAGGGTATTCCCGTTCAGGATATTATTACCCATGGTCTGACGGCGGGTATGGAGATCGTGGGGAAGAAATTTGATGCAAAGGAGTACTATGTTCCCGACATGCTCGCCTCCGCGGAGGCGGTAAGCGCGGCCATGGACCTGCTCAGGCCCCTCCTTGAAGAGGCGCATATCGAGACAAAGGGAACCTTCGCCATAGCAACCGTCAAAGGGGATATCCACGACATCGGAAAGAATATCGTTTCCATCCTGATTAAGGGCGCAGGATACGACGTGATCGATCTGGGTATCGACGTCCCCACACAGCGGATTGTCGAGTTTGTAAAGGAGAACAAAACGCCCTATCTCGGCCTGTCGGCACTTCTGACGGCAACCATGCTCGTTATGGGTGAGGTCACCCAGGCACTAACAGCAGCCGGCCTCAGGGACAAGGTGAAGGTCTTCGTCGGCGGAGCTGCCGTTTCAAAGGAATATGCCGATGAGATAGGGGCAGATGCTTACTGCGCCGACGGCTTCGAGGCCGTTAGAATTCTTCAGTCCATGACAGGGGCATAGCCTTTTCGGCAAAGACAGGGGACGCTCGGATGTCCCGCACGATACAGTAAAATAGCGGAGGGAAACAGATGGCTGGCATTGCAGGTATTCTCGGAGATGAAGGAAGTACCCTTGACCTGATGCTCGAACGGATCAGGCACCGGGGGCCCCACGAAACGATACGGTTCGATGACGGCCCGTTCCACCTGGGGTGCAATGAGCTGAATATCGGCGGGAACTGCAGAGACGGTTCCCATTACGCCACGGACGGGAAACGGTCGGTGGTCATGGACGGCCGCGTCTATAACGAGGAATTGGAAGCTGAAACCGACGCTGAGGCCATACTGGAACTCTACGGCATCTACGGCCCAGGGTTTGCGGAAAAGATAGACGGCGATTTTGCCTGTGCCCTCTCCTGCGAAGGATCACTGATCCTGGCGCGTGACGAGACCGGCATCAAACCGCTCTACTACGGTCACGACGAAAAAGGAAATCTCTGCTTTGCCTCCGAGGCAAAGGCCCTGATCGATATCGCCATGGATACGCGGGAATTTCCTCCCGGGTATATATACTCACGGGGGATCGGCTTTCGC
This sequence comes from Deltaproteobacteria bacterium, assembly GCA_019314085.1. The sequence continues at coordinate 2,987 of JAFCZZ010000568.1, forward strand.
AGGTATGTCTGTGATGCCGTCGAGACACCGGACTTTGAAACCTATGACCAGGCGAAGGGGGTGGTACGGGAACTGCTCGAAAAGGCTGTCGAAAAACGGATGAAAGACAAGGCCGTGACGGGGGTCCTTCTCAGCGGAGGGCTCGACAGCAGCCTTATCGCCTATATGGCCTCCCTGATAAAGGCTGACATCGATTGCTATACGGTGAGCATGGAGGAAGGTGAAGACCTCCCCCTCGCCCGGGACGTGACCAGGATCCTGCGGCTCGAACACCATGTCCGCATGTTCGGAGAGGAAGAGATAGGTGAAATCCTGCCCCTGGCCATCCACCACCAGGAGATGTATGAGGAGAGTTGTGTCCATGGGGCCATAGCAAACTTTATCGCGGGACGGTTTATCAGTGGAAAGGCGTCATGCGTCCTGACCGGTGAAGGGGCCGATGAGTTTTTTGCCGGCTACGACGGCCAGTTCAGGAAGGGCGACAATCCGGAGGAGGTTGCCGCTATCGTCGACGCCGTTATCAGGGTGGCCCACAATACGGCCCTGCAGCGACTCGACAGGCTCAATGCGGCTAATGGATACGAGAGCCGCACCCCCTTTCTCGATACGGGCGTCATGAATTTTTCCCGGAAAATTCCCCTCGAACATAAGATCCACGGTCCGGACCAGGTCGGAAAATGGATCCTGAGACAGGCCTTTGAAGG
>JAFCZZ010000569.1 GCA_019314085.1 Deltaproteobacteria bacterium
CTTTGCGATGGCAGCTGTCCAGTCTTCAAGTGATGTCTCGATCCCCTTGATCGGATAAATCTTTATATCTCCGGATGACTTGAGACGGATATATCCGGCCGAAAAGGGCGTATCCGATTTAATAAGCGACTCCAGGGCGGGAATACACCCGCCCAAAAGGGCCAGGAGATAGATGACAAGCTGGGGCTCTTTGAGGTGTTTAACGATATCCGCTGCCGTGGGCACCTCGCCCGTCTTGTAGTCCCAGAGGAGAACGCCGCCATCCTTGCTGAAGTCTGCCCGGTCTATCCGTCCCTTCAGTGTAAAGGGGAGCCCCGCGACTGTGAGGGCGTCGAACGGGCTTTCCTCCGCAACACAGCGCCATCCTTCCAGCCAGCGTTCCTGTTCACGGTCGAGCCAGTCGGTGAGTATGCCGCCTTCTTCGCTGTCCTCGAAACCAACCCAGCGCCTTCGCTCCACCTGCCAGTGGGGTCTGTCAGCCACACTGTGAAGCTCCTCGTCTACACATTCCGTCAGGAGATCCCGCGCCTCTTTGCTGGTAAGGTCTAACGCCCGTTCTCTCAACCTCTGTGTGAAGCGGGCCAGAACACCGTGAATCCGGTTTCCCTTCTCCCGAGGGGAGGCATCCGGCTCTATATCCTCCAGTGGTTCCATCTTCAGGATGGCTTCGACGAAGAAGAGGTATGGGCAGGTTACCGCCCTTTGGAACCGGCTTACCGAGATGGTTTTGGGAATATGGCCATGGTAGAAAAACGTTTCTCCTGGTGGCTCAGGGGATATTGTTTCATGTAATCCTTTAGAGGCAGAACGGAGCCATTTGGCCCTCAGCCATGCCGCGGCCGGGGCGTTCCAGATGTCGATCGAGCGCTTCTCCTCACCACCGGGCCAGAAAGGGGAGGGGGCGAGGGGTTTGAGGTCTTCCTGCTCCGCCCGAAGGAGGGTGATATCCGGCGCGAGGGTCATCAGGTGGCCAAAAGCCCGCTTCGCGAATTCGTACTGGCTCTCCGCCGTTCCCCCCTGTACCAGCTTCCTCTCCGTGGAATCGAGGAAGGGAAGGGGGCGCGCCGGTCCCGGAAGCGATCGGTCGTCCATGCCGAGGATATACAACTTGTCGAAATCGAGGCCGCGCGATTCGATCGTCCCCATGATCTGTATCCCGGCATCTTCCGCGGCGGTAATCTGTACCACCTTGCGGGAGGCGAGGTGTGTCAGCCATGCCGAAAAATCGCGTCCGTCCATCCATGTCTCGGACAGGTGCCGGTCGATATCTTCCATGATCGCATCAAAACCCCTTTTATCGACGGTATCCTTTTCATCAGAGATTACGGGGAAACCCAGACGGGCCCACACCTCTCGGAGCTGCCCCGTCCAGAAGGCGCCCTTCTTTTTTTCAGATATCTTTGTCGTATGGCAGAAGGTTGAGAGGTGTTTGAGGGTTTCCGGTGGGATCAGGTCGTATGTACGGTGATCTTCCCTCTTTAGTGTCCGGAGCAGATCTTCAAGCCCGGAGTCTATGGAGTCTTTCCTCCACGCTATATCGGCCCGCGCGATTTGATGGCGTTTCCCCTGCCAGCATCCATAGTAGGGGGACAGAAAGAGGGAGAGGAGTAATTCGCGGGATTGCCCCTCCAGTAAAAAGCGCAGGGGAAGCAGTGCCGCGTTCATCAAGTGCGTCTCAAGGAGGGGAATACCCTTTGTGATGTTGAACCAGTGCAGACCGTGGGGCGCGGTCTCGGCTGTCACGTCCCTGAGGCTGCGTTCCAGCGTCTTCGCGTACCGGTCCATGTCCGGAACAATGACCCCTATCCGGTGCAGGGGTACTTTTTGGGCGTCCCCGGCAAGGCGATGGACCAGGTAGGTGACCTCCTGCTCGGGTGAGGGGAGGGCCAGGGCCTCGATCTTCTCCGGCCTTCGCGCCGGGAGATCCATGTATTCGACATCGGATTGTTCCTCAAGCGTCACAAACAGTTCGCGCTCCAGTGGGGCGGGTGATTCAAAGCCTGCCAGTGTAATCCTCTCCGGAAGAACTATTCTGCCATCTTTTACGGCCCTGCG
>JAFCZZ010000570.1 GCA_019314085.1 Deltaproteobacteria bacterium
AATCCCCCTCCTTGTTTTTCAAGATGCCCCGCCTTTAGGCGGGGTAATTCACTGAAACAGCTATGGCACTCTGGGGATGAACAGGCACGAACAAGGCGCCGGGCTATGGGGGTAAGATAAGGAGATACGATGAGGACGGGGATATATTGCCGACACCTTCTGTATGACATTTGATAAGGGTTTTTTTTGGTAGATCAAGTATATGAATAAGGCCCTTGTGAGTCAAAAGTATTCAGATACAGGCCTCGCAATACCCGATTCATTTTGACTTCTTCCGTCGCTTTGTATAGAAAACCATCATGGCTGGAGTTTCCGGGGGCGTCGTTCGCAACTGTCCGCGTAATATTACCCAATGCGGGGTTTGTCCTATCCGCTTCCCGGAATAAACGAGGGGCCTTTTTTAGTGAGTCGGTACCTAACAAGGAGGAGGGCCATGTTCGAAATCGACAAGTGGAGCAAGGATCATGTGTACGAGGTCATGCGGGAGCTTCTGTACAGCTTTAACTACATGTGGTTTGTGATGGAGGAGTGGGTAAAGAACACCCCTCCCGAAGAGCTGAAGAGCGACGCATTCCTGAAATTCTCCGAACAGTTCGGTTCCTATGAGGTTCTCAGGCTCGCGAGGGTGTCGGACCCCCCCGAGGGGGAGCTCGAGCGGCTCATCTACTTTCTGAAACGTTCTCACTGGGGTGTTTTCGAGGATATCGAGATAACGAAGGTGTCCGACAGCGAACTTCGGATGAGAGCGCACGGGTGCACCTCTCAGAAGGCGGCCCGGAAATGGGGGATGGAATATTACGAGTGCGGACAGGCGGGCCTGAGACTCCGGGAGGGTTTTTTCAAGGAGATCAACCCGAAAGCGCGGGTGACGAGAGTCTTTACACCCCCCGACGCCCGACCGGCGGATACCCCCGAAGAGGTGTCCTGTGAATGGCGGATCACGATCGACGAGCCATAACAGCGTACCGGTGACTAAAACGCACGGACCGTTTTTTCCACGGCCGGAGAATCGGTTCTATCTGCCCGGTCCCTCGGTCATCGATTGTTTCCACGAGGAGTAGCGCGCCATATAGCCCAGGCTCCTGACGGCCTTCCGCGTGGTGGCATAGAAAGGGATGCCATGCGATTCTGCCAGGGCGGCAAATTCCTCCACCAGTTTTCGCGATGTCCCGTACGACCATGCCACGACCGGTTTGGCCCTGAAGGCGCCGATATGTTTCAGTAACCCGTCGTAGTATTTTGGTTTGAGTGCGTGAGATACATAGGTGTTGACGTATATACAGTCGATGTTCTCGTCGGCCGCGAGGATATCGAAGGACTTCCGGTATATGGTGAGTATCTCCGGTCCTGCCGTGGCCGAAGCCGGCCCCACGTCGACGGGGTGGCCGCCCAGTGAACGATCGAGCCAGGCGAGCGATCTTCTGCTTGTGTCGCTCAGTGTTCCGAGGGTGAGGCCCGAGACCTCCGCCGTGTCGATACACTGGATGCCGATGGCCCCGGAGAAGGTGATGATGCCGAGGCGATTTCCCCGCGGCAGGGGGTACCGGAGAAAGGGGGTGGCGCAGTCCCGGAGGTCCTCATACTCCTCCACCCGGATGATCCCCGACTGGTTGAAGAGTCCCCGGTAGAGGGTTTCATTCCCCGCCATGGAACCCGTGTGCGAGGCCATCGCCGTCGCGGCTTCCGGGGATGTGCCCGGCTTGAGGCAGAGGATCGGTTTTTTCAGAGAGACACGCCGCGCCGCTTCCTTCAGTGCACGCGGGCGTCGTGAATGCTCGATGTACATGGAGATAACAGCCGTGCCGTCGTCCGCTCCCAGGTATTCCAGGCAGTCCGTTTCGTCGACATCGATCATGTTTCCCAGATCGATAACCTTGTTGACGCCCGAGTGATATTCGTTCCATGCCATGGCCTGTGGACTGTACATTCCCGTCTGGGAGATCACGGAAAGGGTGCCCGCGCCGTTATAATCGTACCCTCTGTCGTAGGGAACGGTGCTGATCGCGTCTGCCGCGTTGAAGATGCCGACGGTGTTTGGTCCTATGACTCGCATG
>JAFCZZ010000074.1 GCA_019314085.1 Deltaproteobacteria bacterium
CATTCTTTTCGATAAGGTCGTACGTCTCGAGTGTATCGTTTTCACCCTTTATGTCCTGGGCCGTCAGGGGGGAGATGATCGTATCCACGACCTCCTTTTTCTTGAAATCCATGGAACGAAGGATCTGCCCACGCAGTTTTTTGAGTTCACGTGTGCTTATCAGATCGGTCTTGTCTGATATCCTTATTTTTCTCGCCAGCAGTCTCTGGAAGGGGGGATCATCCTCGAATGCGGCCAAGAGGTCACCCCAGGGGACCTCTCCCCGTGCCGCGATTGAATCGAATTTCTTCAGGCGTAAGGTCTCCCTCTTTTCATTGAAGTCTTTGTATTCTTCCAGATCGGAAATGAGGAGATCGAGCGTTTGGAGGGTTTCGGCGCTCCACAGATCGTCGGAGGATACGGCCATGATGGCAAACCGGCCGTTATCGCCGTAGATCTCCTTCAACTCGTTGTAATAGATGTACTCATGGTCACTTTTGGGCATGAAGGATTCGACGGAGTTGTCAAATTCCAGTTTGGATATTCCGGGTACCAGCACCGCTGTCAGAATGGCCAGCAGAATCAGTATGGGTACCGGTCTTCGCAAGACAAAGTGGATATATCTGTTCATAGGGTAACCTGCCGGAAAACGGAGGATGTGAGAACCTTGTAGTGTCGATGGAGTACCTGTATCCCGCCACAATGTCAAATGATTTTTATCCCTTGCCTCGAATCCCGGAAGAGGGGGCCGACCGTTCACCCTTCGGTTTTCTCCCTTGCTTTTCGGGGTGATGATCATCTACTATGGGGTATCTATCGGGAATCCATATGGGTGTACTATCCAGACGAGAGGAATGGGCAATGAAGGTAAGCAGTGTAGCAAAGATGAGAGAACTGGACTGGACGGCCATCGAGAAATTCGGCATAGAGGATGAACTGCTGATGGAAAACGCGGGCCTTGCCACGTATGGCGTCATCCGGGACGAGATAGGCATAAAAGATCGTAGATTTGTTGTCTTCTGCGGCGTGGGGAACAACGGCGGCGATGGTTGTGTCGTTGCCAGGAAGATATATTCAAACGGCGGAGAGGTCGTCGTGTATATCGTCGGTAACCGGAAAAAATTTACGGGCTCGGCGGCGATGAATCTCGCCAGTGCCGAACGGCTTCCCCTCCAGGTTGAAGAGCTCAGGGATGCCGCCTCCGCTGAGGCAGCCGTTTCCGACTGCGACGCAATCATAGACGCGATCTTCGGGACGGGCCTTGCGCGGGATGTTACGGGCCTCCATCGGGAGGTCATAGACCTGATAAACGCTGCCTCAAGGCCGGTCTTCAGTGTCGATATCCCTTCGGGCGTCAACGGCGACACGGGTATGGTCATGGGCGCGGCGGTGAAGGCGGACTGTACGGTGACCTTCGGTCTCCCCAAGGTGGGGAATATGCTCTTCCCGGGATACGGCCTGTGCGGGAGGCTGTACGTAACCCACATCTCCTTTCCTCCGTCTCATTACGATAACGATTCCCTCCGGGTCGAGATAAACGCCCCACCGCCGATCCCGCCGAGGGGGGTGGAGGGGCACAAGGGGAACTTCGGCGATATTCTGACTATCGCGGGGGGCGCCGGCTACTTCGGGGCCCCGTATTTAGCGGCCTTCTCCTTTCTGAAGGCGGGCGGGGGGTATTCGCGCCTTGCTGCGCCGCGATCGATCACGCCTCACCTGGCGGTCATGGGGAGCGAGATCGTCTTCGTCCCCAAGGGTGAGACGGCCGCCGGGAGTATCGCCTCTACAAACAGAGACGCTCTCCTCGAACTGTCACAGAAGGTGGATATGGTTGTTATGGGTCCCGGGCTGTCGCTTGACGAGGAGACGCAGGGACTCGCGCGCGAGCTTGCGGGCGAGATTGAAAAGCCCCTCCTGGTAGACGGTGACGGTATCACCGCTCTGTGCGCGGACCTTAAGATTATAAGAAAGAGAACGGCGCCGACGATCCTGACACCCCATCTGGGGGAGCTGTCCCGAATCACCGGGATTGGTGTCGAGGAGATACGGGCAAACCGGATAGGGGTACTACAGAGCGCCGCATCCGATCTGAACGCGATTATCGTCATGAAGGGCGCGCACTCGCTGATAGGGTATCCCGACGGGAGGGTCTTCATCAACCTGAGCGGCAATTCGGGGATGGCGACGGCCGGATCGGGGGACGTTCTCACCGGGACGATCGCGGCGATGTTCGGCCTGGGTCTGCCCCTTGAGGATGCGGTCAGGAAGGGTGTATTCATACATGGCCTTGCCGGCGATCTTGCCGCCGAGGATGAGGGTGAAGACGGCATAACGGCCTCGGATATCCTGGGATACCTTCCCCTCGCGGTGAAGATGGACCGTGAGGGGTTGGACGAGGACCTTCGCGCGCGGTATGAGGGAATGATTGTACTGTAAGGCGGGAGACTATCCGGGAAGCTTGATATTGAGGGCGTACTGGAGGACAACGTATGCCAGGTATATCCCCAGCAGCCAGAACCCCTGCCACCGTTTGAACCACCCGTCTCGGTTCATAAAGATGAAGGTCCGGAAGGAGTAGAGGATAATCAGCATTGCGGGAAAGTGGAAGGTAAAGAAGTTTGGCGGTATGGACAACGGTCTGACCGCCGCCGAGGCGCCGATGACAAAGAGGCAGTTGAGGACGTCGGCCCCCACGATATTCCCGACGGCGATCTCCGGGTGACCCTTTCGAATGGATGCCAGTGCGGTCATCAGTTCAGGCAGTGAGGTGCCCAGGGCCACCATCGTGGCGGCTATGACATCCTGGGGCACGCCGATCCTGAGTGCGATCTCCGCCGCCGCGGGTACCAGGAGACGCGCCCCTGCGACGACCAGCAGCAGCCCCCCCACGACCATCACCCAGCAGATGCCCGGGTTCGTAGTTCCGGCATCGTCATCCCCGTTATACGCGCCGGCACTCTGCCGCGACCACCGGTAGGCCAGGTACAGATACAGGCCGAGGAGTATCAGGAAGAAGAAGCCCACCCATCGGTGCAGCATCGGCTGGCCCGGCATGGAGGCGAGGGCGTAGACGGAGATGACGACCAGGAGGGTGGCCACCCCGATCTGCACCAGGCCGGTTCGGTCGAGGATGAAACGGTTGACCGGGATGGGCGCCAGTACGCAGGCAAGGCCGAATATCAGACCGGTGTCGGCAATGATGGAACCGACGCCGTTCCCCAGGGCGAGACCCGAGTTCCCCATCCATGCCGCCATGACCGATACGGACGCCTCGGGTGCGGTGGTCCCGAGAGAGATAATGGTTGCGCCGATGACGATCTTGGAGAGACCTGTCCGCCGGGCCAGCACCACGACGCCGTCCACCATCCAGTCCGCGCCTTTGGACAGGAGCGCTATGCAGGCGATAATCACGATCAGGAGGAGAAGGGTAGGGAACCCCGCCATCAGATCGTGAAGGGCATCCGTGTCCCACAGCCAGTGAAGATATTCCATGTGACAATCAGCTCCAACAGGTTATGACGTGTAAAGGATGGAATGCCGTTGCCATGCCAGCGGCAGATCTGGAACCGCAACGCATATGCTATTGCCTGAGATCAGCGATGAACGTATTAGAAGATTCGATCGATTCATTCATCCTTCTGACCAGTCCGTCGATTTTACTCCGCAGGGTTGAAAACTCAATCTTTAAAGAGGTAATCGCCTGGGCGTTGAGGTTGTGTTTCAGAAACAGGACGTTGTCGTAGAAGGTTCCGAGCACCGGATTCATGCTCTTTTCAGCCCGGTGCATACTGGTGAGCATTCCCCGGTACCGCGACTGTGTTGCCTTCATCTGTTTCCTGCTCGACTCGCGCAGGTCGGCCCTCTTGTACAGATCCAGTTCACCTTTCCACTCGTCGAACAGGGCTTCGGCAACCGATTCCACCCTGTCGATCCGCGAGGAAACCTCTTTGGCCGCCTTCTCGCAGTCTTCATACTCGGCGTTCAGTTTCTCATACGCCCTTTTCAGGTCGGTATCTTTCAGGTGGACGACGGAGGCGAACTGCTCCAGCGCTGATTTGAACTGCTTTTGGGCATCGGCCTGGGAGTCGCGTGCATCTTTGACCCGATCGACAAGGATATCGCGTTTATGAATGCCTGCTTTTTCCATGGCATCATAATACGCCGTGGCGCATCCCCCAATCAGGGGAAGGGCCAGAGCGGCAACCACGATCAACCGAACGGGTATGCGGTGTGTCATCATTATCAATCCCTTTCCTTATGGTCCCAGCAGCCCTCCGTGTGCCCTCTCACGCCCGGAAAACGGTTACGATGCCGATAGCGATGAAACCGATCCCTGCAATGACGGAAAGATATTTCTCGCTGATATAATTGGAAACGAAACTGCCCGCGAGGACACCGATTGCCGACGCAACGATGAGGGCGAGGGATGCCCCCATGAAGACGGTCAGCTTACCCACGCCTTTGTCCGTTGCGAAGAGCATAGTGGCCAGTTGTGTCTTGTCACCGAGCTCCGCAATAAAGACGGCGGAAAAAACAACCGAAAGGGTTTTTAAATCCACGATGTTTCTCCTTATTCGAATATACGACCGCGGCATTCTACCGGGGGGTGTATTCGAAACGCAACAAAAAAACAGGACCCTCCCCACCGCGCCCGTTATATCGTGTATGAGTCAAACAGCCGGCGCTCCGTCTCGCCCGCGATCGTGGCGGTCACCTCTACGAAGGGCGCCAGGGGGGAGTGTTCCAGCTTGCCCCTCAGCAGTTGATCGACCTGGAAGATCCCGGCGGAGTTGGTCAGCTTGATCTCGATGCAGACCGGTTTCTTTGTCCCTTTTATGATATTGACGTCATCCACGGCCTGCGCGGAGACGGAATGGATATTGATCTGTCCCGACTCAAAGGGGATCCGGGAACGTCCCAGGGTCATATCCGTTGCGTCGGCGATCTTCAGGACACCTGCCTCGATTGTCAGGCACGTCTCGTCGGAACCGTGGGCGACAATGGCATGCAGGGTCTCGGACACCATCGTCGTCAGGTCGGGCTCCTCGTAGATCCCCTCCAAAAGCTCGCGTACCTTGCGAAAGGCTATAAAGAGACTGTATCGCTCATGGTGGTCCCGATGCACCGCGATCCCCGCGTCGTGCAGGCAGGCCGCCAGCACAACAATCAACTCCGCGTCTTCAGGGGTCAGGCCGTGATTCGTGACGACACTCGGTTCAACATCCCCCTTGACCAGAAGGCGGATGATGCGCAGGGCGGCGTTGGCCACGATACGAATATGCACCGCGCCGTGGTCGCTCATCCCCAGACGGTCCACCGCATTGATGTTCGCGCACTTCCAGATCTGAAACAGCTCCTGGTCCGCGTTGATCCGCCCTACCAGATCGTGCAGTTTCTTGTTGTTGCGTACGGGTATCTTGAATTCCATCGGAATCCCTCACTCCTATGGTTCATGTCTGCCGGTGGGCTTCTCAGTCCAGAAGGCGATTCTCTCCGGAGAGGCCCTGAATCTGCGCGATGTTCTGGCTGCACTCGATGCAGCCCAGATACTGACCGTCCGTGCCCCTGAGTGCAAAGTATTGAATAAGGACCTTTTCCTTCCGGCCTCCTTTACCGACGGGGAGGTCGATCCAGAAGCTCGCGCTGTCACGTGTCCCGGCCTTCATCTCGCCGAGGATCGCCTCAACCTTGCCCAGGCTCTTCTTCGGGTGACAGTTCCGTACGTTTCGGCCGACAGCGGCTTCAGGCCTCTTGAATATGCGTGTCGCGTGCCTGTTCCATGCCAGCACCTCGTCATTCGCATCGACAACGGAAAACTCGATGGGAATCGTTTCCAGCATGGCCTCAAGCACCTCTTTCGATACTGAACCTATCATGATATCCCCTCCTTCTCATTCAGGAGCATCGCCTGGCAGGGACGGCGCCCTGATGCGTTGATAGTAGACGGGTCCATCTGCCCCCTTTCCGGTTTATAGACAATGTATATAATGTCTGTCCGATAACGGGGTTATTTCCTCTCATACCAGACTGGAAGTCTTCTGACAATCAGTATCTCAATTTTCCGTAGAGTTCTCAGCCGGATAGGCGGATCCTTAATCCCGCCCGTGCGAGGAAACTTGTGTAGAACGGGTATGTTGAATGGGAGAGAGATGTGGAATCTCCGATAGAGGCGTCTCGCCTTGCGATTCCAGTAAAAATGTAATACAATAATAAATCACGCTGGTCTCAGAGATTGGTACTACAGGAGTTTGATAATCATGGCGATCTCGCGGAAAATCGAAGAATCTATGTCGAAATCTTCCTGGATACGGAGGATGTTTGAAGACGGAATAAGACTGAAAGAAAAATACGGTGCGGAAAATGTGTTCGATTTCAGCCTCGGAAATCCGAATGTCGATCCTCCCGACCGATTCCGGGAACTCCTGATGGAGGTTGTGGGGGAGTGCGGATGCACGCCGGGTGCCCATATGTACATGCCGAATGTGGGGTACGCGGATACGAGGTCTGAGATCGCGGCCCATCTCTCAGCCGAGCATTCGGTGTCCCTGTCTGCGGACCATATCATTATGACCTGTGGCGCGGGGGGCGCGCTCAACGTTGTTTTCAAAACCCTCTTTGATCCGGGAGATGAGATCATCATCCCGAAGCCCTTCTTTGCCGAGTACACCTTCTACGTGGATAACCATGACGGTATTCCGGTCTTTGTGGAGACGAACGAGGATTTTTCTCTGAATCTGGATGCCATTGAGAAGGCCATGACCGACAGGACGAAGGTGATCCTGATCAACTCTCCTAATAATCCGACCGGAAAGGTATATGATCAGGCGTCTATCGAGGGGCTTTCGGCACTTATCGAAGAGAAGCAGCGGGAGTTTGACACGCAGATCTACCTTCTTTCCGATGAGCCGTACAGTACGATAGTCTACGATGGGATTACAGTTCCCAGCATCCTTAAGGCCTGCAAAAACAGCCTGATGGTGACGTCGTATTCCAAGAGCCTGTCCATTCCGGGCGAGAGGATCGGATATATTG
>JAFCZZ010000075.1 GCA_019314085.1 Deltaproteobacteria bacterium
CTCGGGGCACATCTTCACGCACCGCTGGCAGGAATTGCATGCGGTGAGATTGGCCCAGGGCCGGTAGTGTACCTCCCCGTTGGCACCCTTTACCGGCTTCAGGGATATCTCTCCGAAGGAGCACTCCTTTGTGCAGAGACTGCAGCCGTTTGTGTAGTCGCACCTTTCAAGATCAAAGGCGGGATGAAAGGGGGGGATCGTCTTCCAGTTGTTTTCCATGCCGTTCATCAGACCGCTTCCTTATATCCTTCGAGCATATCGATCATAACCGGTTCACCGCCCCTCGGTGACCATATTCGGTCCACCTCGGGCGACAACAGCCGGATACTGCATTCTTCGGATGACGCGTAGGTGTTGCCCGCCTGTGCGCACACAACGGGACGAAGCTTATTCCGGTCATTGAGTACGATCGCGCCGTCACGATGCGTCAGGACAATGCCGAAGGGACCGTTGACGATGGCGGTTCCGCAGATCTGTCTGAGATACCGGTCCTTTTCATCGCCTCTTCGGTCGATATCCTCCCAGAGGGCCGGCGCCATGACATAGCAGGCATCCTTCTTTGAGAGTCCGTCCTTCCGGGTGAGCTTGTCGTATATGTACGATATGACCTCCGTATCCGTCTGCAGGAGGCACTGATATCCGTTCATCTCAAGCCACCGCATATTAGTGCCGTAACTGGTTATCTCACCGTTGTGGACGACCGTTTTGTCGAGGATCGTGAAGGGGTGCGCCCCCCCCCACCACCCCGGCGTGTTGGTGGGGAACCGGTTATGGGCTGCCCACATATAGCCGCTGTAGTCTTCGATGCGGAAGTAGTCCGCAATATCTTCGGGGTATCCCATCCCCTTGAATACGCCGACATCCTTTCCCGAAGAGACCACGAAGGCATCCTCCATCGCGTTGATGTGCATGACGATCTCGACGATATAATCCTCCTCCGTCTGCTGCGGAGAGAGGAATTCATCTATGGGCTTGAGAAAATACCGTTTGAAATAGGGTCCCCGGGGTATGCGATCGTTCGGGTAGACCGGGATCTGCTCCGACTGGTATACGTTCGCCCTGCTCTGGAGGTACTCTTCGACCGCTGAAACGGCCGGGTTGTGCCGGTCACCCTCATACATGATATGGAAGGCGTACTTGTCCCTGTTCTCTGGGTATGCGCTGTAGACGGCGAAGCCGCCCCCCAGGCCGTTTCCCCGGTCTCTCTGGATCCGGATGGCCTCTCGTATATGGCTTCCATCAATACGCTTACCGTCGGTGTTGATAATTCCCACTATCCCGCACATGACATGCCCCTTTGTACATTTTTAGAAAGAAACATAATCCCTCAATTGCTTGTGCTGCTCTCTGGCTGCCGCCAGAGTTCTTTGACGAAGGTCAACAAGCCACAAAAAATTAGAATATATCCTCTTTGCCTGGGTATAAAGCGTTCCTTCTATTGTTTCAAATGTTTGCACGCACCCATCGCAGGAAGGCATCGTGTCCAGCCAGCCTGTCAGCATGCTCCGCGTCACCTCAACATGAAACTGGAGGGCGTACGCGTTGCGGTACCTGAATGCCTGGTTCGGGCATGTCCCTGAGGTCACAAGGAGTTTCCCCCCGTACGGCACATCGAAAGTGTCTTCGTGCCACTGAAAGACCTGCATCGTGCCGGGTATCCCTTCGAACAGGATATCCCTGCTTCCCGCATTCGTCAGGGAAACGCTCCGCCACCCTACCTCCTCGTGAGAGGCCTTGATGACGGGGGCATAACACGCCTTAGCTATCAGCTGGGCGCCAAGGCAGATACCGAGCGTGGGGATGTTGGCATTGATAACCCTTCTGAGAAACTCGGTTTCCTCCTGAAGAAAGGGATATTTCCCTTCCTCGTAGACATTCATTGGTCCGCCCATCGATACAAGGGCATCAAAGCTGCCGATGTCATCCGGCAACGGATCACCCTTATAAACTTGAACGGTTCGGATATCCGCCTCTACGCGGCCCAGAAAATTCCCAAGCGTTCCCGGCCCTTCTGCCTCCGCATGTTCAACGATGAGCACCCGTGTCATGATATCGTACGGTTACAGTATCGACAGATATTTCTCTATTTCGTAGCCACTGACATGCGTCCGATACTGATCCCACTCCATTTTTTTGTTGGCTATGAACTTCTCAAAGATATGATCTCCCAGTGCCTCTCTCACGAGATCACTCTGTTCGGTAACGGCGATGGCCTCTCCCAAGCTTCCCCGGGGAGGGAGTCGATGCCGTTGGCCTCACGTTCGGCAGCGGTCATCTCAAAGATATCCTCTTCAATCGGATCGGCCAGCGAGTATCCTTCCTCCATCCCCTTCATCCCTGCCGCCAGCATGACCGCAAAGGCGAGGTACGGGTTGCAGGCGGGATCGGGACAGCGGAACTCCATACGGGTGGCGTTTGCCTTGCCCGGTTTGTACATCGGAACGCGGATGAGGGCGGAGCGGTTTCTCCGTGCCCATGAGATGTACACGGGGGCCTCATAGCCCGGCACCAGCCTCTTGTATGAATTGACCCACTGCGCTACGACAGATGACAGCTCTTTGGCATGTTTGAGCAGTCCCGCGATGTAGCCTTTTCCTGTTTTAGACAGATAATATTTGTCGCCCGGATCGTAGAAGGCATTACCCCCCTCTCCGAAGAGCGATTGGTGCACGTGCATGCCGCTTCCGTTTTCGCCAAAGATGGGCTTCGGCATAAACGTGGCGTACACGCCGTGCTGCATGGCCACTTCCTTAACGGTCAGACGGTATGTCATCGCCGCGTCGGCCATTGCAAGGGCCTCCGTATAGCGCAGATCGATCTCATGCTGACTCGGCGCCACCTCGTGGTGGCTGTACTCTACAATAATTCCCATGGATTCGAGGGCTGTAATCGTATCGCGCCGCAGATCACTGGCGATATCCAGGGGAGTCAGGTCAAAATATCCTCCTCGATCGAGAGGTTCGGTTCCCTCTGCATTCTTGAAATAGAAAAATTCAAGTTCCGGGCCCACATTCAGGGTATACCCCATATCCGCGGCCTTCTTTAGGTTCCTCTTGAGCGCCCAGCGGGGGTCTCCCTCGTACGGGGTGCCGTCCGGTTTCATGATATCGCAGAACATACGGGCGACATTCTCTTCCCCGCTCGCCCGCCAGGGCAGAATCACAAAGGTGCTCGGATCCGGCATCGCCACCATATCGCTCTCTTCGATCCTCGCGAACCCTTCTATGGAGGAACCGTCGAAGCCCATACCCTCTTCAAAGGCGAGCTCCAGTTCCCGGGGCGAGATGGCGAAGCTCTTGAGAACACCGAGGACATCCGTGAACCACAGACGGACAAACTTTACATTTTTTTCTTTCACCTGTTTCAATACGTATTCTTTGTCTTTGCCAGCCATCTTTTTTCCTCCCAGCCATCATGGGTTTGTTGAAATGATGTTTTCCGTATACCACAGAGCAACATCGGTGCCAGGCCCTACCGTCACGTAGCAGGATAATCCATGAGCTTGATATGTTTGAGAGTTTTATCGTAGAGACTGGGAAGGGAGGTGTCCTTCTTGTTGGAATGACCTACATATTGGTAGACTGGGACTATTTTGACTACTTCTATGTTCGAAATCTCTTGGGATTGATCCCGTACTTGCTGATGCGAAGCCCTATAATTCTTTCTGTGAGGCCGAGGGTCTTGGCGGCCTTGGCCATGTTGCCGCGGGATGTCTTGAGGGCATCCATGATGAGGTCATGTTCCAGATGGTCCAACTCTTCCTGCAGGGTGCCGCTGAACGATGTCCCTGAATAGCCCGACGTCTGAAGCGACGGCGGGAGGTGATAACCGTACACGACGCCGTCGGTACTCAGGAGTGATGCCCGTTCTATGCAGTTTTCAAGTTCCCGTACGTTCCCCGGCCAGTGGTAGCTCATAAACATGTCCAGGGCGTGCGTACAGATGCGAGATATCTGTTTATTGTTGATCTTGGAGTACCGCTCCACGAAAAAATCGGCCAGGTGGGATATGTCGGTCTTCCGCTCGCGCAGAGGGGGGATGTAGATGGGGAAGACGTTCAGCCGGTAATACAGGTCTTCCCTGAACTTAGCCTCTTCCATGAGGGTTTCGAGGTTGCGGTTCGTTGCCGCGATGATCCTGACATCCGTCTTGATCAAGGTATTTCCTCCGACTCGCTCAAATTCCCGCTCCTGCAACACGCGCAGGAGTCGTATCTGGACGGTGGGAGAAAAATCCCCCACCTCATCAAGGAATATGGTCCCCCCGGAGGCCAGCTCAAACCGCCCCTTCCTCTGTGACACGGCTCCCGTAAAAGCCCCCTTTTCATGGCCGAAGAGTTCGCTCTCAAGGACCGTCTCAGGAAGCGCCGCGCAGTTGACCTTTATGAAGGGCTTCTGAGCCCGGAGACTATTGTAGTGGATGGCGTTGGCGACCAGTTCTTTCCCCGTTCCGCTCTCACCCCTGATCAGGACCGTGGCCTGGCTCTTGGACACCTGCGCTATCAGCTGGTACACGTCCTGCATCCCCTTTGACTTTCCTATGATATTGGCGGGATGGAATCTTTCCTTGAGTTCGTTCTGCAGGCGCAGGTTTTCCTGGATCAACAGTTCGCGTTCTTCCTGTGTCTCCTGACGGAGGCGAACGGCCTGCGCGATCATCGATGCGATCAGGGTCAACAGCCGCATGTCTTTCTTGAGCGGGGCGGATTCATCGAAGAGACGATCGGCGCTCAATGTTCCGATAACCTCCCGTCCCAGTTTGATGGGCACGCAGATAAATGAGATATCCTTCTTATCGATATCCTTCCGGGAGCCGGTGCGGTCCAGGAAGCGCGGCTCGTCGGAGATGTGGGGCACAATGACGGCCTTCCCCGTCTCCACGACCTTTCCGGTAACGCCCTCTCCTACCTGGTATTTTCCGCGCCTCTTCTCTACATCGGAAAGGCCGTGAGCGGCCTCTATGTAAATTTCTCCGCTCTTCCGGTTCAGCAGCGTCAATGTGCCGTGCGACATACCGACACGCTCTGCCAAGGTGTTCAGTACCGGGCCGACCACTTCGCGGATATCCATACTGCGCCCCAGGGCCTGGCTGATCTCCCACAGGAGCGACAACTCCTCGATCTCTCTACCCCTGGAAAGCTCTTTTGTGCTCTGGGCCTGCTTCATATCCAACCTCTCACCGCCATCATTTTTCCCTCTCGCACAAAACTACCATATTGTAGGATTTGATGGTCTATAAGTCAAGGTAAACCTGAAAATTATTGGATTATCAATAAAATAGTTCTGCTGACTTGTTGGGGCGAGAAGGAGAGGAGAAGAGACCCGCCCCTTGCTACGTTGTGGTTACTCGTGAGATCCGCGTGCGGCAGTTTGCCAAGAATCCAGCGCGTATAGGGAAATAGTTTCTGGTTGCACCAGAGGAATGCTTCAGAGCAGTATCAGGGGACGGCAAGACCAGCTAGTGCCATATCTGCAGACAGTTGGAGTGACTATAACGGTCTGGTTGACTTGGGATACAAAAAGCATTACTGTGTGCACCGCAGTGACGACGAATGTGCCAGGGAGAAAGCCATATCAATGGTAGGGTCTCTTTGGTAGGGTCTCTTTCTGGTTATGTGCGGAACGAAGACATATGAGACGTGGTAGAGTTCCTCAATCAACCGTTTCCCGCATATTAATCAAGAGCTGATATTAAGAGTACACATGTTTTCTGAAAGACACACGATGATAGATATACCGAATGAACTGGTGCACGATCTGAACGATTGGTTTTTCAGCTATGTTCAGACGTTTAAGGATGGTGATGCAAAAGCACTCAATATCGTTCTTAAAGAAGAACATACGAGACGGGTATGCAGAGAAATTGCAGGTATCGGAGAACAACTTGGATTGCATGATGATGAACTGCGTCTGGCTGAAGTCATCGCTCTCTTCCACGATATCGGCCGTTTTGAACAGTATGCCCGTTACAAAACCTTTATGGACCAGCAATCCGAAGACCACGCCGAGCTCGGTGTCAAAATCCTCAAACGCCTTGGAGTCCTCGATCGATGTGAGGAGTCGACAAAAGATCTAATTTTCAGAACCATTCAGTACCACAACCGTGCTGTGCTCCCTCAGGGAGAAACGAAGACGTGTCTATTTTTTACAAAACTGCTGCGCGATGCTGACAAGCTGGACATCTGGCGGGTGGTCACCGATTATTACCGTAGGAAAGACGGCGAACGCAACGGCGCGCTCGAGCTTGATCTCCCGGATACACCCGGATTTTCCGACGCGGTCTATCAAGGTTTAGTGAACAGGAAGATCGTCGACATGAACCATGTAAAGACACTCAATGACTTCAAGCTTTTACAGGTCGGCTGGATTTTTGATGTTAACTTTGAACCGACACTGCGTGCCGTCCGTTCGAGACGGTATCTGGAAATGATCCGCGATGTCTTACCGAAGTCGGAAAAAATAGATGCCGTGTTCTCCATTATTCACGCATATCTCGAAGAAAGGTTCAAGGCATCCAACGACGGAGCCTGACATGAACTGCCGCTTTGCAGCTACCTTGTGGAGAGAGGTGTGGCGATCATGCACCCGCGGATTATCGTGTCGTTGGGGAATTATGCGACGCGAACCATTGTGACGAAATATCTTCAATCACATAAAACAATGGGGGTCGCAGGCCTCAAAGATATCAAGGCCCTGACCGAACATAACGGCGAGACATCCGCCGCAGACGGGGCGGATTGAACAGGATTGGCATTCCTGGGCCTGAGTCCCGGCGCGATAACGGCGGGCGGCTTCGGAATCATATATCTCTCCGATGCTCTGGTGGAGGACGTTGCCGATGTATGAGGGGAACTTGCGGCAGGCGTGGGCTTCTCCATCGGGCAGGATGGCGATAAAGTTGAATGCCGCGCTACACCCGTAGCCGGCGCACCCTCCGAAGAGTTTCTCGCCTCGTTGATGAAGAATGATGTTGGTGAGATTATCCTTCAGG
>JAFCZZ010000571.1 GCA_019314085.1 Deltaproteobacteria bacterium
TTGTTGTTTCCAGGATGGCGGAGGCGTTGGAGAATAATGACCTGGCTAGTGTAGAAAACATGATTGACTGGGCTGTGTTCGGCGCAGGGCTAGGCATAGTGAAAGAAATATTCCAGGAAATTGTAGGTGAAGTAGGAAAAGCAACAGCCCGGAGGTTGGGTGAGAAATTAAAAGTGGAACTGCGCTTTGACCTGCTCAATCCCCGGGCGGTCGAGTTTATAAGCCAGCACACGGGCGAACTGATAACGCAGATTACCGAAGAAAGCAGAATGGCTATCCGAAACATTGTTCGCCAAGCATTCGAGGAGGGTGGACATCCGTACGAGCAGGCGAAGAAAATAATCCAGCACATCGGGCTTACCAAGCGGCAGAGCAGGGCGGTGGAGAACTTCCGCAGGAGACAGTTGGAGGCTGGGGTGCGTAAGACTGAGGCTAGCAAGCGGGCTGAAGTGTATACAAAAAGGTTATTGCGGGATAGGGCTGAACGGATTGCACGTACTGAAACCATGGTGGCTAGCAATGCTGGTCAGCACTTGGCCTGGTTAGATGCGAAAGATAAAGATCTGCTGCCAGCTAATTTCATGAAAGAATATGTCACAACTCCGGACGACAGAAGATGTTCTCAGTGCCTGGAAATCGATGGGCAGCGGAAACCGATTGATGCGCCATTTGATACACCTTTCGGGCCGAAGATGTATCCACCCATCCATGTGGCTTGTCGTTGTGCTACGGGATTAGTGGAAGTCTCTCGAGAGGGTAATTACTAGAGATAGGCAGAAAAATGGCTGGCTTTATAAGAACGGTTTTAACCTGCTTCGTTTGTCTGAAGAATTAATACATGATCTCGATGGCCAAGCTTTAAGGAACTTAATTATGCAAGCTGTGCAGAAGCAGGCATGATGCGGAGGCGATCATAGATGCCAAGCAAAGAGTATCTCGAATCAGCTTTGAACGAAGCCAAGAAGCTTCTCCCGGATCGGGCCTGGAAAACTATACATCAGACCGCTCTACCCGTTGCCGGCGGCAAAGCCCGCTGGCGTGAGCCGGAGGAGCCGTCCTTCCTGGAGAAGATGGCGCTGGCTGAGATGAGGCCGGACAAATTAAAGGACGCACCGGATGAAGAAGTGCTGAACGCGTGGAGACGACTCCACATGTGGTACAGCGTAGCGAAGAAGCGCAAAGACCCGATCGAAGAAATAATAAATGCCTCCGTATGGGTCATGGAAGAGTTCGATCGCCGGGGCTTTGACTACGACGAGAACAGTGAGTTAGTGCAAGAGGCCAAGAAGCTACGCGATGTGAAGAAAGCGCAGAGCATTGAAGCGAAGTTGGCAGAACTGCCGGAAGAAGTGGTTGTAGTGCCTAACTTTGTCTGTGTTGTTGGTTCCTCTGCTACCGGCAAAGAGAAACCGGAAGATGTAGATGTACTCTTCAGGGCTAACAGGGATGAAAGCGGTGATAATTTCCTGGTCCAGGCGCAGAACGTTTGGCTGCCGGTGCGGAAGGTGCTTGATCCGGAAAAGAAAGGACTGCTTCATTACATTGACGGGCCCACTGGGCCACATAGCGATAATATTCCTGTATTTGACCTAGTGCTGAGGCGTAAAGCTGAATTTAAACGGCAGGTAGTGAAAGAAGGACTATCAAAACCGATTAGGTCTCCTGGCGGGAAAGATGCTTGGTTAGATGTGTTACTTAACAAAATCCCACCACATAAGGTTTATGTTGAACCTTATGCCGGTGGGGCCAGCTTGTTTTGGGCTAAAGAGCCTTCAGAAAAAGAAGTATTGGCAGATATTAATCCCGATATAGTAGCATTTTACAAGTTCCTGCAGAATGCCAGCGATGGGGACTTTGCCTGGATGCGGGAGCTAAAATGGGATTGGTCGTCATCGCACTTTGAAGAAGTAAAAAATAGTTCCCCCAAAACATTACGTGAAAAAGCGTACCGATGCAAATATTTAAATCTGTCCAGCATACGTGGGAAAGGAGAGGTAATAGATCCAACTGAACCCGCCAAAGGTCTTTCTGGAAGAAGTTTC
>JAFCZZ010000572.1 GCA_019314085.1 Deltaproteobacteria bacterium
GAGGCGCAGACCTGGGATACCCCGATCGGCTCGCTGCTCTCGAATTTGAACCGGATCCGCTACGCGATCGTGCATATGTCCGGTGAGGCCTGGGGGACGTTCTCCCACAGTATCGCCGAGATCTGGGCGAAGTTCAACGCCAGCACCGGGCATAAGCACAGCGGCGCGGCGGATGACGGCGGGCAGGTCGACCACGGGACGCTGGCGGGGCTCGGCGACGACGATCACACGCAGTATCTCCGCGTGGATGGTGCGAGACCGTACAAAACCAGTCGGATCTACCGTGATATAGATACCAGTGAAATCACCCTACAAAGCGGGCCTGATACTGGGATAGACTCCCATATAACACTTAAGGGGAAAAACGCAGGGTGGCTCCCCGGCGGTGTAACGATCTGGCTCACAAACGCCGCGAAAACTGATAAAGTACATGTTCTGGATATCGTAGGGTGCCGTGATGATCCCTACGTGGATCTACGTTATCACCGCGTGGTCAACCTCTCCGACCCCATCTCCGCACAGGACGCGGCGACGAAGGATTACGTCGATTCGTCCGCCATCGCCAGATCGGGCATGATCCTCGCCTGGTCGGGGTCGCTCGCCGACATCCCGAGCGGCTGGCTGCTCTGCGACGGCAGCAGCGGCACGCCGGACCTCCGGGACCGGTTCATCGTCGGCGCCGGGTCGAGCTACGCGCTCGGCGATACCGGCGGCGAGGCGACGCATACGCTGACGGTAGACGAGATACCGAGCCACACGCACAACTACCAGGATTCTATGAGACGACAGGGAACATAGGCGCAATATGGTCGTCCGTGTCTACCACCGCCACCGGCGGTGGCCAGGCGCACGAGAACCGGCCGCCTTACTACGCGCTCTACTTCATCATGAAGGCATGAGGTGTGAGAGATGACACAGACAACCAAGAAGAAAATCCTGATCCGGGCCGCGCGGGCGGTCCGGGGCGTGGCGGAGAGGACATATCGCTGTGCGGACTGCGGCGCGGCGCTGGAGAGGCCGCTCGAGCGAAACGCCGTCTACGTCCTCCGCAACGGCTGGCCGCGGCTGGTCTGCCAGAACTGCGTAGTCGAGTCGGACCTGTATATCTGGGGCACGCGCGAGGTCCTCCACCCGGACGACCGGCCGAAGGAGGAGACCGCGCCGGAGGAGGCGGCGGAGGCCGTGCCGGAGGAGGCCGGGGCCGCCGGGCCGGAGGCGGTCGAGGTCTCGGGGGTCGAGGAACAACTGGAGTGTATTTAAGGAGGTGAGGATATGGACACGGAAATGCTCATGCTGGTGGCGGTCGGCGTCCTGGTCGGCGCGCCGCTGTGGCTGCTCTTCATCGACCGCGTCCTGGACGCCATCGCG
This sequence comes from Deltaproteobacteria bacterium, assembly GCA_019314085.1. The sequence continues at coordinate 1,369 of JAFCZZ010000572.1, forward strand.
CGTCAATGAACGCGGAGGAGAAAGCATGGACGACGACCAGTTCCAGGCGCTCGTCCTCGAACGCCTGGCCTGCATCGACACGAAGATCAGCGAGATCCGCGAGCGCCTGGCGCGCCTCGAGACGATCTTCACTATCGCGAAGCGCGGCGCGATCCTGGTCATCGCCGCGGTGCTCGCGAAGCTCGGGGTCGACACAACCGGGCTGCTCGGGTAATCTCTGCACTACTCTTCTTTTTTCTGCTGTCCAGGGGAGCAACAATATCTCCGATGCTGCTATCCAGGATGCGTGATATATAGCATCCATGGATGCACATAGAAACATATAAATACTATAGACGCGTATAGAATATTGTAACAGAGAGGTGAGAGAGCATGACCGGAACTGAGAAAGTGAAAGTCTGGATTGAGGAGAAGCAGCAGATCGCTGTGCGTGACCTCTTTTCCGAGGCCCGCCACGCCGCCTGGGCGCGGGGTGAGGATGACCCCGGGAGCGACTACGAGGCGGACGGGTTCTGCCTTCCTGAGCACGCCGAGGGCGAGACGTTCTCGCATGTCGGGCCGCTCGGGCTTGAGAACACAGTGATTACAGCCGAGCGCCTCCGCGAGCTCGAGCCTGACGCGATCATCATCGTTACAGACGAGGACGTCGAGGCGTTCCGGCGCCGCCTCTTCGGCGAGGAGGAGCAGGAGAACGAGGAGGAGGACGAGGGGTCCTCCTCCAGCGACAAGGAGCAGGAGAGCGAGGAGAAGAGCGGCAGCGAGGAGAAGGGTGAGCGGACTGTCGTCGAGGGGAAGGTCCTGGTCAAGGATCTCGACCAGATCCGCGAAGACGGTATCGCGATCGACCGCTACAACGGAGGCTGGCTCAAGCGCGTGACCGGCCTCAACAAAGAGCGCCTGAACGGCTACAGCATCGAGGGCGAGTTCGTGAAGCCGCCGTTCTACTGCGTGCCCGGGGATGTCATCCTGGACTGCAGCAAAGTGGGGTCCAGGAAGCACGTCGAATGCATATACACTGTCATGCGCGTCCGGGAAGACGGTCACTTCGAGGAGGTCGGCCGCTTCGACGCCGGGGAGTCCCGGCGCGGCTGGGCCCCGGAGGTCTGGCCGTTCATCGAGGAAGCGCTCGGCCAGGAAAAGCCGAACCCGCTGGCCGCGTTCTCTGACGAGGAGCTGCTCGCGGAGTGCCGGCGGCGTGGGCTGCTCCTGGAGGACACGATAGCTCTGCAGGTATAGGGGAGTGGAGTGAGAGATGGAGCCAATGGTATATTATCTGAAAACTTCCGCACCGGGCCGGATTA
>JAFCZZ010000573.1 GCA_019314085.1 Deltaproteobacteria bacterium
GACGTGGACTACTCAAAGTTCCTCGTAGAGAACGTCGAGGAATACATCCCTCAGGGAAGTGAGTACGAAGACGTCAAGAAGATCCTACTCTCAGGGAAACCTGTGCTTCTGACCGGTATCAAGGGAATTGGTAAATCTCTAATGGCAGCCAACATCGCCAAGGAATTGGGAATACCAAGGTTCGTGTTCAACTGTAGCCAGTCTGTGTGTGAAGACGACATAATCGGAAACTTCGTTGACCTTGGACTATTTGCGGACGGAGTAGTTACGCAGGCCGTCAGGGCAGCGAACGAACTCGGGATGGCGATGCTAGTACTTGAGGAAGTAAACGCAATGCAGGCAGGGGTGGCTATGACTCTGCACACCCTTCTGGACTTCAACAAATCTCTGGTGGTAAAGCCTACAGGAGAAGTCTATAAGGTAAACGGTCACGGGAGGCTTTTAATCGTGGCGACCGCCAATATAGGTTATCAAGGAACGCTACCGATGAACGAAGCTTTCAAGAGCAGATTCGTACAAGTTCACCTTCCGAATCCGAAACCAGAAATGATGCTCAGGGTTGCGAGGAAATACACCGACGAGGAAGTTGCCGAGGCATTCGTGTCGATAGTAAAAGGATTGCAAGAAGCTGCCAAACGAGGTGAGCTTAGTGATTTTCCGAGTATCAGGGAATTGGTTACGGCCTGCCACCTGTACAACACGTTCAGAGAAAGCGGGGGTGTGTTGGACAAGAAGGCCTTCGAAAAAGCTGTTAAATATACCTTCGTAATGCCGTATGCAGCAAACCCATCGGAAGCTGACTTGGTGAAGAACATAATAGCTTCGAGCTGTCCGATAAGGGTGAGCCTAGAATGAAAACCTTAACCTTTCCTATTTACATGGGGGAAATGGTCTTTGGGAGGAAAGAAGCTCTGCTTCTGGGGACGACATTCCACCTCGCCTCCGCCTCCCAAGGCCACCCCAAACAGGAGGTGTGGTAAATGATAAGAACCATTAAAACAGTCCCGAGCTTCAACCCAAAATTGAAGGATTACCTAATAGTTGCGACTGAGGAGCCAAAGGTTTACCTAATTCCAGAAACGGAATTCAGGAACTTGATAATAGAGGCAGGGAGAAAGTTTAACACTCTGGCACCGTTAGCACCATATCCGAATATTTTAGGCTGCGAATGGAAGACAAACAACACCATCTACAAATGGTTCGTCAAAAGGCTCAAAGGAATCCAAGAAAAATATGAGTTCATACTTAAAGCTCAGGAGGTCTAGTTAATGGGCACGTTCTGGCTTCACTATGTAGGTAAACGTCTATATTCTATCGACCACTTCGAAAAGGAGGCAAGGCGATACGGAGTTCAACGTGCAGTTCCTTTCTATCAGATTAGGAAATTCCGCTGGGGCGACCGAATACTGCTCGCCCACTGGTTGGATGGTAATGCCGAAGTCTTCGGATACTTTACGGTGGAGGCCATAACTCACAACCTACCAGACGAGGTTACCGAGGAGCTCATAGACAAACTTGACGTTATCTCTATAAGTAAAGGCACGCCGAAGTATGAAAGGCGTTTCTGTGGAGGATACTATATCGGCGGTTCAGTTTTAATAAAGAATTCTGTTGAGGATCTCCATGGTAAAATAAAGGAAATCTGCGAGAGAAGCGGCATAGACCCAAACTCCGTTAAATGGTTTTTGCGAGGAAAATACACGAAACTCGTGAACTCGGTTGTTCTTTCCCCGGCCAAGTTCACCAGAAGCTATATGAAGGTGGAGATAGAAGGGTTAGACTTGGATTCTGCTGACCTAAGTAGTGGCGTCTTGGTCTGGGTTTACAACTACACCCAGAGGAAATACTTCCGAAAGGGCGAAGAGAAGCTCCTCGAGACGACGATTCCTCTTGACGACTATATGGAGGCGTAAAAATGTGCGAGAACCCGTTTTGGAAATGCAAAAGAAAAAACTTCGAACCTGTCGTTTTCATACTTTATAATAACAAAAAGTATGCGATCTGTTCAGATTGTTGGGAGAAAATAAGCGAAAGCGACA
>JAFCZZ010000574.1 GCA_019314085.1 Deltaproteobacteria bacterium
GGCTACAGGTCATTCTCGCAACTGGTTAATGAACTCCTCTCCAACTGGCTCAAATCGGTGGAGGGCGAGTCTGGGGAGGAGACGCAAGGAGAGTCTAACAGTTATAATAGTGAGTTATATAACAATTATAACAGCTCTAATATAACAGATATAACAGACAGTTATAACAGTTATAGTAGGGAGGAGGAGTCGGGGGAGAAAAGGATTCCCGAGTCGCCATGCAAGAGTTGTGAGTACTTGCGGGGCTCCTACTGCATCAAGTACGACAAGCCCATAACAAGGGCCACGGAGTGCCCCGAGATGAGGAGGTACTTGCTCTCCCACTTCAGGGTGGAGTAGCCATGGATTCTGCTTATGTCAAGGCCCTTGTCCTGGAGGCCTTCAAGCGTAGCTATGCCGAGGGAGAGGAGGGAACGCCCATCGATGATGGCATCATATTTGTGACCGAGGCCGTCGGTTGCCTGCGGAAATCCTACTTCATCCGCAGGAGCCCCCTCCCGCTACCGGATCGCCTGTACGTCATATTCGAGATAGGCAAGGGCGTCCACTACATCATCCAGAGGTTCCTCCCCGTGGAGGCGCAGTTCGAGGTCCCATGCGAGGTGGATCTAGGCCCTTGCGTGCTGAGGGGGAGAGCCGATGTGGTGTTGAACGAATCCATCCTGGAGCTGAAGACTATAGCTAAGATCCGGGAGGAGTATCTGCCCTACCAGCACCACGTCAAGCAACTACAGGCGTATCTCTGGATGCTCGATAAGCCGAGGGGCTACATAGTGTATATAGAGAAGGGGGGTGGCAGGATACACGTCGTGGAGGTTCACAGGGATGCTGGGGTCTGGGCTGAGGTCTGCAACCGCGCACGACTCCTCCACGAGCACTTGGTAAAGGGCGAGCCACCACCGCCCGAGCCGAGCCCCCTCTGCCGGATATGCGACTACGCCAAGCTCTGTGGCGGAGGAGGTGGGGGGACTTGAGGTACTGCCCTTACGTGAGAATCGTCAGGTACCCGAACCTGAAGACCGTGTGGCCGGAGTTCTACACCAGATACTACTGCAAGTTATTGCGCAACTGGTGTCCCTACAAGGGCAAGTACACCAGGTGTTGGATATACGCGGCTAGGCGCAAGATCCCAGCCTGGCTAGTCGCTAAGTAGGTGGCGGGAGGAAAAGAATGCATTTGCACACGGAATGGTTGCGATGATCAGCGATGACAGGTCAGGCCACGGCTAGCCCAACCTCCCCGTCATCACTCCCAGCAGAGCTGGGTCACATGCTCTTTATCCACTCCTCCACCTCCCCTATATCTGCATCCCTGAAGCAGAGCAGGAGCGGCAACCCGTCGCCGCCCTCCCAGAGCACCACGACCTCATCCCCCAACCGCCACACGCTGAAGGCGTCCCCGCCCTTGCGCACCACCACGTCAGGTCTCTTCCGCGGCTTGGCCATCATGGCGCCGAGGCCCTTGGCCCTGAAGACCAGGCGTCGCCTCAAGCGTGGCGGTATCAGCCCGCCCACCTCCCCGCTCCTCATCCTCAGGTGGTCGATCCTCACGTCCACCTAGTACATAAGCCTTGCTAATAAGTGTTACTTCCTACAGAAGAAGTAAGGCTTAAATACCACCCGTTGCCACAGTAACGCGGTGAGGGGAGTTGGCGGAGGGGAAGAAGTTCATCAAGGTGAGCGTCTCCCTGCCCAGGCAACTGGTGGAGGAGCTGGATGAGATGTGCAGAGAGGAGGGGTTCACTAGGTCGGAGCTGATCAGGATAGCGGTCAGGAGACTCTTGAATTATCGTAAGTTGAGGGGGTGATGGAGAGGTGGGGAGAGACGGGTTGAGTTCAGCGGAGGAATTCTTCCTCGGCTTGATATTCGGCGGGATATGGGCGCTGGGGACCGTGATAGTGCTACTCCGCCTAGGGGCCCTCCTAGTCCTGTGGCGCATGCTCCCACCCACGCTCTGGAGAACATATGAGCTGATAGTCTACGCGATCGGAGTGCTCATAGATCTGGCGATAGCGATGTACATTACCAGTAAGGAAT
>JAFCZZ010000575.1 GCA_019314085.1 Deltaproteobacteria bacterium
GCCAGTAGCACGCCGATGATCGCCGACGCCACGAGCACTATGAGAATGATCGGGGCCATGCTGAACGCGTTATATATCGCGTTCGCAATCTCCGTCAGGATACTGCTGTTGTCCGGGATCGCGCCTTGCACCGAGGAGAAAACGTAGAGACCGATCATCAGGGCAATTCCTGCGACCACTATCGTGAGTATCACGTTGAGGACCTGTCCGCGCTGTTCACGATGCAGCCTCTCCATCAGCCACTTCATTTTTTTCCCTCCTATCTTTTTTATCTCGTGAACAACCGCGGATTTTGTCCCTATTAAGAAGATCTAACAAAAAGTTAGCGACGTTCACGGCGTTTTTTCTTCCGCCTGTACCTGCGCATGGATCTCGAGACCAGTTCGAAGTCCTCCATCTGGTTCAGAAGCCTGCCGACGAGCCCCGGATCCACGCCGATCTCCCTGGCTATGTCCCTCACGCGCTTGCCGAAGTCGTCGTCCCCCACAACCTCTGCAATCACCTCGTCCAGCGGTCTCAGCGGTTCCATCCCATCACCTCCTGTAGATCAGATACAGGACAAGCGCGAGGGCGACCCCGGTGGCTATCAGGAGGAAGTACCCCTGCCCCGCGACCAGCCCCGGGAGGAGCGCCCCCATCACGATCAGCGTCGCCAGCGCGGGCCCGACGGACTCCGTTTTGATGTACACCGCGATGACCGTCACGGACATCAGGAACAGCCAGAAGAACCCCTCCTGCCCGCCGAAGAGGTTCACGTACCCCCTCGTCCACGCCTCCCACAGGTCTCTTATGATGTTCTCGACGTCCTCCGAGAGCAATACCGAGAGAAGGGCTGAGTCCATCCGCATCACCACGCATGCTTCGCGCTCATTCCCGTGCTCATCTGGATCACCGCCATCACGAGCGCGAAGTAGTTCATCCCCGTTATGATCGCGATCAGCTCGTCCGGCACCATCAGGTCTTGGAGAATCCCCACCGTGTTAGCGAACATGAAGCTGAAGATCCCCACGAACGCGAATATGCCCACGACCTGAGGTGTGGTGATGCGCGCGCCGGTCAGGTACACCACCCCGCCCGACAGCACCCCCAGGAGGAGGATCCCGAGCGTCCACTTCGAGCCGAGCGCGATGCTGGTGCCGGGAATCTCGTACGTTACCGGAACGTTCTCCATCCCCTGCGGATTGATCCCGGCTGGCCCCTTCACCCCCCAGAGCCCTATCTGGTCAAGGGCCCAGAACGACGCGTTCAGGAGCATCAGAAACAGGCATATGTGTAGCGCCTTCACCTCAATCACCCCTCCTGCGTTCCGCGAGCTGCACGAGGAACCCGACCACGATGATCAGCGAGATGATCTCCCATCCCACGGCGATCCCCAGCAGGAGCTTGAGGAATGACGCGATGACGCCCACCGCGATGCACCCGATGCCCGCCACGCTCGGCCCGAACGTCAGAATCACCACCATCAGCGCCCCGAAGGTGAACAGGTAGGACCAGGGGACTGGAGGATCCCCGATGTCCGGCCACTCGGAGGGGAGGATGGAGGGAGGCAAACCGCCGATCAGGAGCCCGCTCCAGCGCACGGGCGAGAAACCGTAGACGTCGTGGTCGATCTCCAGGTGCACCGAGTACGTTGCCCCGTTGTCCGCGCCCGTCCATATTGACTCCCACCCGCTGCCGGTCTGCACGTCCTGCCACACCAGATCCCTGCCCTCGTAGACCCGTATTCGGACCTGGTTGGTTCCCCCCGTGTTGTCCTGGTACCAGATGCGGAGGAAGCCGCTCTCGTCGAACCAGGCGCGCCAGGCTATCTCCTCCGTTATGGGTCTCACCTCCGCGTACTCGCCCTCCATGGCCGCAACCCCCGGGGAAATAGTCTTCACGTACTGGGAGTCGGCGATGATCGGGCCTATGTCGATCGGCCCCGCGCTGGCGGAACCCACGCGGACGTTGTACGTCTCCCCGAAGATGAGCCACACGGGGGCCGTTTGATCGGCGAGCCAGTACCTGTCCACGATGAACGCCCAGTTGTCCCCGTG
>JAFCZZ010000576.1 GCA_019314085.1 Deltaproteobacteria bacterium
ATTTTTTGAGTAGATGGGAACCTTTGCTAATCTTAAAGCTTCTATATCACGATATATTTGACGCTTGCTAACTTCACATTTTTCAGCGAGATCTTTGGCACACAAATTGCCATCCGCTTCCAGTAATGTAAGCAACAATAAAAGCCGCCATACTTGACTGGTTTTATTCATATAAAATAAATTCTATTTATATAAACTCAAACCCTCTTTAAATGAACAGGTTCACCTGACCATTATCAGTAAGCCACCAACTAATCGCCTAATCATATAAATACAACTACCAGCTTACAGGTCAAAGAAATAGACTTATGACTTATTTATGACCGTTGTGGCACGGCCCAACGAAAATATATCTTTCTAACAGGGGAAATAGTTATCTCACATGGTTCATTATTTAACCGAAATTGCGTTTTTTGGAGCAAATAAAAAACCCGGACCCTATATCAAAAGCCCAAGTTAACATCTGATGTATACTTGCTTAAATAAACACTAAGTTGCTTTTTTATAAATTTTTTTCCTGAACCACTCTTTAAGAAGGCTTCCCTTTTAAAAGCATCTTCTTTTTTCAAATAAACTTCATAATAAATTAATTTTAAAGGAATTCGATTCTTGGTCGATTTAACTTTACCGGAATTACACTCAACAACTCACTTTTCAATATTCCGAGTGAAACCGGTATAAAAATTTCCATCTATCTCGCTGTGAAGAATATAAACATAATACATGGTGACAATTTTAACATAATAAAGCCCCGTAAAATTGCTCTGCAATCACGGGGCACTCAAAATTGGGTTCTATATATATAAAAAAGCTTCGTCTATCTAATGGCCTGTCACGTAAATCTTTCATCTACGTGGCTTGCCACGATATTGGCGAAGCCAATTTTTCGTGGTAGCGGGGACAGGATTTGAACCTGTGACCTTTGGGTTATGAGCCCAACGAGCTACCGGACTGCTCCACCCCGCGATCAATTATTATTTTTCCAGCAGGAAGTATGTTAACACATTTAATAAGCCTTTGCAAAACCATTATATTCACAAGAAATATCTAAATTACGTGGTATTTTTAGAAAATTATGAGATTGCCGCAGTCGTTTCACTCCCTCGCAATGACTTGCAGGGACAGGCAATAGCACCCTCCCTAAATGTTCGCATATTCGCTTAATTCATTTGAGCTAACCAACCTTAGGTTAAACATTTTATTTAAACATGTCGATAAAATAAGTTAGAATACCTTATAGGTGTAAAATATGAACCGAAAAACACGCCTTCTGCTGACAATTTTCTTCGTGATAAGTCTATTGGCAGGGACAGTTTCTGTTGCCCTGGCAAAACCGTCGTATGTCGAACAAATCAATGAAAAACAAGCTGAGATGAAAAAAATCCAGGAAGAGCTGGAACCCCTCGACAAAGAACTTGAAATAATAGTCGAGGAATATAACCTGGCAAGAGTAGAGCTCCAAGAGACTCAGCAGAAGCTAAGAGATACCCGCATCCGCCTATCACACGCGGTAAATAAGCTCGATGGACAGAAAAAAACTTTAAATCGGAGAGCTTCCAATATCTATAAAAATGGCGGGGTTGCCTTTTTTGAGGTCCTGCTGAATACAAGAAACTTTAACGACTTGCTCGTAAGGATAGACTTTTTAAGAAGGGTTGGGGAACAAGACGCAAACCTCGTTTATAAATTTCACCGCAATAAAGAAAATATCGAGACCATTGAAGCGGAACTTGAAAAGCTCCACAGCGAACAAGTTAGAAATAAAGAAAAAACCGAGGCAAAAAAGAAAGATATCGAAAGACTGATAAGGACAAGAAACAACCGTCTCGAAAATTTAGGTGAAGATATTAAAGAACTGCTACAAAAAGAGAAAGATAGAAAGGCCCGCGAACAGGCAAGGTTAATTGAACAAATAAAGAGCGGCCTCGGAAACGTAAACGTCAACGTGAAGACCGGCTCAATTTCAGCTACAGCGCTTCTTTATTTGGGAGTTCCCTACGTCTGGGGAGGAGAAACCCCCAACGGTTTCGATTG
>JAFCZZ010000577.1 GCA_019314085.1 Deltaproteobacteria bacterium
GGTTCTGGGGGAGGCTGTTTGTCATCAACTTTATCATAGGGGTGGTGACGGGCCTCCCCCTGGAGTTTCAATTCGGGACGAACTGGTCCCGGTATTCCAGTTACGTGGGAGACATCTTCGGCCCGCTCCTGGCCATTGAGGCCACGGCGGCATTCTTTCTGGAATCCACCTTCCTTGCCGTCTGGGTGTTCGGCTGGAAGAAGCTGTCGGCAAAGATGCACGCGGCGGTTATGTGGATGATAGCCTGCGCCTCGACCCTCTCGGCCCTGTGGATTCTCATCGCCAATTCATGGATGCAGCATCCCGTCGGATATGTCATCCGAAACGGGCGAGCCGAGATCGCAGACTTTCTCGGCGTGGTAGCCCAGGAATATGCCGTCCTGACCTTTCTGCATACGGTGGGTGCGGCCTATGTCCTGTCAGGATTTTTTGTCATGGGGATCAGCGCGTACCACATACTGAAGGGGCGTCATATATTTATAAAGTCCTTCCGACCGGCGCTCTATTTCTCCTTGATATTTTCCATCTTTGTGGTCGCGGAGAGACACATGCACGGGGCCGATCTGGCCGAAAAGCAGCCCGCGAAACTGGCGGCCCTCGAGTCGCTCTGGGAGACGCAGGCGTATGCCCCCCTGTACCTGATCGCGATCCCGAGCCTGAATAATGACGGGAACCTGGTGGAACTTGCCCCAATCCCCGGGGTCATGAGTCTGCTTGCCCACCACAATATTGCCGCAGAGGTGACGGGTCTGAACGATCTTCCCGCGGACGAGCTCCCCCCGGTGGCGATCGTCTTCTATTCGTTTCGTATCATGGTGATGCTCGGCGGACTGTTTGTCCTGCTGACCCTGTATGGGTGGCTGAGGCTGGGCAGGCTGGCCCAGAGTCCCCGTTATCTCAGGATACTGGTCTGGTCCATACCCCTGCCCTATATCGTGTGCGCGGCGGGGTGGACAGTGACCGAGATGGGGAGACAGCCGTGGATCGTGTATGGCCTGATGAAGACGGCGGATGCGGCCTCCCCCGTGGCGCCGCACCAGGTTGCCTTCAGTCTTGCCGGCTTTGTCGCCCTGTATTCCCTGATCGCGGTGGCCGCGCTCTTCACGATGATCAGACATGCGCGCCGGTGGCCTGAAGAAACGGGGCAGGATGGGAGGGGTTAAAGATGCTGGAGACGGCGTGGTTCTGTATATGGGGTCTTCTGTGGGCCGTCTACTTTATGTTGGACGGCTTCGACCTGGGGATCGGCGTCCTGCAACCGGCCCTGGCACGGGATGAGAAGGAGAGAAAAGCCGTCTATCTTGCCATGGGACCCTTCTGGGACGGCAACGAGGTCTGGCTCGTGGCGGCCGGCGGCGTCACCTTTGCCGCCTTTCCCGCCCTCTACGCGGTGATGTTCAGCTCGTTCTATTCCGTGTTGATGCTGATCCTCTTTGCTCTGATCCTCCGGGCGGTCTCCATTGAACTGGGAGAGGAGACGAGAGGAGTTGTGTGGAGGGCCGTGTGGCGTGGGTGCCTTGCAGTCAGCAGTTTTCTGCCGGCATTTCTCTTCGGCGTCGTCTTCGCAAATATCTTTCGCGGCATTCCCATCGACGGGGCGGGGATCTACCACGGCACCCTCTGGACCCTGCTGAATCCGTATGGCCTCGTGGGCGGCCTCCTCTTTTTCCTCTTGTTCCTGCTGCATGGTTCCCTCTGGCTTGCGGTCAAGACGGGCGGTCCCCTGCAAGGACGCTCTGCTTGGGCGGCGTCACGCATCTGGCCTGCGCTTCTGGTGACAGCGGCGGCCTTTCTGGCGCTGACCACCCTTCAGACTGAGTTGTACACCATATACCTGAAAAGACCGGTCCTGCTGGCGATCCCGCTGATTGCCGCGGCGGCGCTGCTCATGACCCGGGTCTGGATGGCCAAAGCTGAGTGGTCCAAGGCGTGGGGCGCGTCCTGCGCGTCCATCTTTTCTCTTGTCATGTTCGGGGTGGTGGGGCTCTACCCCGCACTGCTCCCGTCCAGTCTGGAGAAGGCCTTCAGCCTG
>JAFCZZ010000578.1:0-2024 GCA_019314085.1 Deltaproteobacteria bacterium
ACGCAAGGGGCACAGTCTGACCAATGGCCACGTGGCCGCGCTCGCCCGCAGATTTGGCGCTAGACTGGTCCTTGATACCGATACCCACGCACCCCGGGACCTCGTGGACAGGGAGATGGCGGTTATGATCGCGAAAGGGGCCGGGATGAGCGAAGAAGAGATAGAGACGATGTTCGGAAACTCGGAGTCCCTTGCCAAGGAAGCTGCGGGGAGATAGGTCGAGAGGCGGGGATTATGAAGGCCGTGTTTATCGCCGATGCCCATCTGGATGGGAGCACCTCTGACGGGTACCGATACCTGATGCGTTTTCTCAGTTCCATACAGGGCAGCGTGGATGAGCTTTTCATCCTCGGAGACTTCTTTGACTTCTGGTTCGCCGGTAAAAACGGTGTTTACCCCGGCTTTTCCGATATAGTTGAACGATTGCTGGAGATGCAAGGGGCGGGGACGAACGTCTCGTTCTTTGAGGGCAACCATGATTTTTTTCTGAGTGATTATTTCGAGCCATACGGCATACGGGTCTTTTCAGAAGGGGCCATAATCGATCTGGATGGCAAGAGGCTGTTTCTGTCTCATGGCGATACGGTGGATACCTCCAACAAGGCGTACCTCTCTTTTCGAAGGCTGCTCAGGAGCGGCCTGATTTACAGGATACAGAAGAGGTTGCCCTCTCCGGTTCTGTGGTCTCTCTCCCGGGTGATCTCGGGCATGAGCAGAAACCGTGAGGCACCACAATCTAACGGGCTTGACGGCAGGATTAATATGTTTGCCACGGATAAGTTTGAGGAGGGGGCCGATGCGGTGATACTGGGGCACTTCCATTCCCCCCGGTTTGAACAGCATGTGATACGTGACAGGGTAAAGACCTTTGCCATTCTGGGTGACTGGATGCACCACCATTCCTATCTGCTGTATGACGACGGCGAATTCCTGATGAAGAGCGGTATCCCCTCGGACTGATTCTTTCCTCTGGTATCTAAATATTATGGAGCAGACTATGAACTTTGGCGGAGTTGACGCAGAAAACTCGCGTCTCGAAGACGCGAAATTTGTGGTGATTCCCGTTCCCTATGACCTGACGTCTACCTATCAGGCGGGATCGAGAAAAGGCCCCACGGCCATTCTGGATGCGTCGTGCAATATGGAACTGTACGATGAGGAGTTGTGCGTGGAGACATATCTGGCGGGTATCCACACCATGGCTTCTCTCGAGGTAGATGCACGCGGACCTGAGGCGATGGTGAAGGTTGTTCGCGGGGAGGTGGCAAAGGTCCTTTCCTTCGGTAAGGTCCCGGTTGTCCTGGGAGGGGAACACAGCGTGACCATAGGGGCGGTTCAGGCCGCGAAGGAGATGTACCCCTCCCTCTCGGTGCTCCAACTCGATGCGCACGCGGACCTGAGGGATTCATATCAGAATTCGTCATTCAGCCACGCCTCCGTTGGCAGAAGGATATTTGAGATATGCCCTCTGGTACAGGCCGGGGTCAGAAGTATGAGCGTGGAAGAGGCCAATTTTATTAAAGAAAAAAGGGTCAGAACATTTTCTCCTGATTTTATAATAAATGATCCGGATCCGGTAAAAAAGATTTGCGAGAAGCTGTCGAAGGATATATACATTACCCTTGATCTCGATGTCCTGGATCCGTCGGTTATGCCGGCCACCGGAACGCCGGAACCTGGTGGTATCCTGTGGGACGGCCTGACCCGTCTGATCAGGGGAGTTTCAGAGAGGTGTACGATTCGCGGTTTTGATATCGTTGAGTTGTGTCCGATCCCCGGAATGATTGCCCCTGATTTCACGGCGGCAAAGCTTGCATATCGGATCATGGGATATATCAATCGGGTGGATTCATAGATACGACATCATTTTTATATAAGGAGATACGTTATTGAGCAATCAGGTACCCAAGAAGATTTTTTTTACCAAGGGAGTCGGTTCCCATAAGGAGGAGCTCCATTCCTTCGAGTTGGCACTGAGGGATGCCGGTATAGAGAAGTGCAATCTGGTACTGGTTTCGAGTATC
>JAFCZZ010000578.1:2052-4057 GCA_019314085.1 Deltaproteobacteria bacterium
TATCTTCCCGCCCGGCTGTAAAGTCATATCGCGCGAAAAAGGGCTCAAGGAACTGCAGGCGGGTGACATAACCTACTGTGTTATGAGCCGTAATAGCAGCAATGAGCCGAGAAGGCTGATAGCGGCGTCTGTGGGATGTGCTATCCCGGCCGACAAGAACGCATATGGGTATATAAGCGAACATCATGCATTCGGGCAGACATCGGTGGACGCGGGGGACTACGCGGAAGATCTCGCAGCGGCCATGCTTGCCTCAACACTCGGTATAGATTTTGATGTGGATGCAAGCTGGGATGAAAAGGAGGAGATTTTCAAGATCAGCGGAAAGATCGTACGGACACGGAACGTTACACAATCGGCGATAGTGAAAAATGGTGGACATACGTCGGTTGTAGCGGCGGCGGTATTTGTGTTTTAGGCGACACGTGTAGTTGGGCAGGGACAGAATGCAGGACACAGAATCCTGGAAAAGGGCAGTGTTCAGAATTGGCGTCGGAATGTATGCGGCTGTGTATGATGAGGTAAAACCGTAGGCTGATCCACCAGGTTTCTGGATACGTGAGTAATTGCCAATAACCGGGAGAGGAGGACGACGACTGTGTCTCTGTACCTTCTATGGGAATCATATTCCTACCTTCTCCTCCCTGTGACCGGATTTCTCGTTTTCTCCTTCCTGGCGTTCTTCTCAATCCTCCGGGGGAAGAAGAACTCCACCAACGTCTTTTTTGCCTGTATGTGCCTCCTCGGCGCACTGATCGATCTCGATATTGCCCTGGTGTCCTTCCTCACGGATGAGGCGCTTGCCCTCAGGCTTGACCGGCTGGTCTACCTGTTTTTTGTTTTCGTCATACCGGTGTATATCCGGTTCGTGCATTCATTTCTCGGCATAACGGAGAGGAGATGGCTTGAGATAAGTGCGTACCTCTTCAGTATCGCTCTCCTCCCCTTTACCCAGACCGAATATTTCATCAGCGGACTGCGCCACTTCTCCTTCGGGAAGATTGCCGCGGCGGGGCCGGTGTATCATCTCTTTTCAGCGGTGGGAGGGGTGGCCGCGCTGTACTGTATCACGGCCCTCTTCCTGGGGATGAAGCGGGCGGAAGGAAACCGCGAGAAGAACAGGATACAATACATGCTTATCGGATTCGGCCTGAGCGGGTTCCTTATCCTCCTGAATGCACTCCCCATCAGCGGATATGATATCTACCCCATGGGTAACTTCAATTTTGTCCCGGCGATTATCCTTGCCTTTGCCGTCCTGAAGTACGACCTCCTCGACATGGGAATGCTCGTCAGAAAGGGAAGCACCTATTTTTTCCTGACCGGAATACTGACCTTCGTCTACGCTGTGGCCATCTATCTGTCCAACATACTGTTCATGGGATATGGGAATACCCACCCCTTTATTATCTCTCTCGCCTCCGCCACCCTGGTGGTCGTGTTGTTCAATCCCGCACGAATTAAGGTCCAGGCGCTTGTCGACAGGGTATTTTTCAGGGGAAAATACGATTACCAGGAAACCCTGAGGCAGATGAGCGGCGCCATGGCGTCTTTTCTGAGATTAGAGGAAATTACGGGATTTCTGCTGGAATCTGTCCCGTTGGCCTTGAAGACGAGCAGCATGTGCGTGGCGATCTACAGCCAAGAGAGCGAATCGCTGGAGATGTATTCCGGAAGTCAGGTGCAACCCGGGAAGAGGCGCAAGACCTCCGTGGGAGGCAGCCGGTCGATAGCGACCTTCTTCGAGGGGTACCGGAAGACACTGGGGCGATCCACCACCGGCAGGATCGGCAGCCCGGCTGATCAGGAGAATAAAATATCCGCTCTGTTTGATTCGACCGGCGCCGCCATCCTGATACCGATGATCTCCCGTGACAGACTGACGGGGGTTATGGCCCTGGGAGAGAAACGGTCGGGGGAGTTGTTTGTGCATGAAGATATAGAGCTCCTGGAGACCATCGCCAGCCAGGGCGCAATTGCCATAGAAAATGCCTGGAATTATCAA
>JAFCZZ010000076.1 GCA_019314085.1 Deltaproteobacteria bacterium
CACGGGTGAAAAATCCCACACGGGAAGAAGATCCTATCGACCTTCCCGCAACAGAAGATCAAAAGGGCAAGCCTCCGCATAATGTTGTTCTGTTTCAGGAACCAATCCTGCCAAAATTGAGTTGTTTGATACATTCCTCACATCGCGGTATGCCTATCTATCGGGTATAATCGGCCCGTGCATTGAAAAAAGAGGCTCTCGGCCGAATTCATCAGCGCGTCTCTTCGATCAGCAAATGATGCTGAATCGTTTTACCCCTCTATTTTTGCTAGTTTTTTGCGTATCACATCTATTCGCCAAGGTTTCCAAAGCGTTGGCGCATGATCCTCTGGAGCCGTGCTCGAAGAGGCGGTGCCGTTTTCTCCTTGATCAGGTTCGTGGTCCCGGCTTCTTGACCAGTTGTCTGCCCAGTTCTTCGGCCTTTTGCATGAGGGTCCCGTTTGTCTCAATCTCACCCGGTTCAAGAGCACTGCCGTAGACCATCCCCACGAGTCTGGAACCGGTATATCGAAAGGCGTCCTGAAAGGTGCGCAGCGCATTGACACACCCGGAGGCGAAAGGGTCCTCATCACCGTAACTCATAGCGATGGCTATGCGTTTGGTGCGAAAGGGGTCCGGGCCGTAGGCGCCAAGCCCGAAGAGGCGATCCATAAACAGCTTCATCTGGGCCGACATGGTAAACCAGTAAACCGGGCAGGCCAAGATCCAGGCCTGGCTTTCTATGAGTTTGGTGTAGACGGTCTGCATGTCGTCGTCAATGGCGCAACCCTTGCTGTCTTTTTTCTGGCAGGCGTAGCAGGCCTGGCAGGTCGATATATCGAGATCGTTAAGACAGACCGTCTCTGTCTCAGCCCCGGCGGATTGAGCCCCGGTGATTATCCTCTGAGCCAGGGCGGTGCTGTTGCCCTTCTTGCGCGGACTGGCGAGCAGTACAAGAACTTTGAATTGTTCCATTCGGTTTTCCATGATGTATCCCCCATCCTTTCAGCTTTTGCCTGTCATGTCGCTAACTCTCGGTTAAACTACTAGAAACCTGTCTACCCGTCAAACTTTATGATTGGCAGTGACGGGGTTGCACCTTTGAAAAACCTCGAGAGTGGCGGTTACGGTGCCGGGCACAGGCGTTCTCCTTCCGGCGCGATGACGCACCCAAAGACCTTGCCCGATCCCAAACGGTTCTCCACCCCTTCCTTGACCTTTTTCAGGGAAGTTTTTGCCCCTCCATGCCCGTCCTGTCCGCTCTGTGCTCCTCGACAAGACCCACAAACCGTTCAAGTGTCTCCCAATATGATTCACCGGCGGTCCACATGAGGTCATTGTGGCGCGCCGCATCAACCCAGAATCTCATTTTCGGAGGATTTGCCTCCTCATAGAGCCGTTCTCCGTGCCAGAAAGGAATAATGGAATCCTGTTTCCCGTGAATGACGAGGATTGGGCAGGGAAGGGCTTTAATCTTGTTGAGATTATTAAATTTGTCAATCGGAAAGAGAGGAATGGTTGTGACTACCCGGAATGCGGACACGAAGGAACTTTCGAGGATCAGGCCGCCGACGGTCTCCCGGACCGCCAGATCGAGAGAGGGCCCGCCACCAACTGATCTGCCAAAGAGCAGTATATTTTCTGGGCGAAGACCAATCTTCCGAACGGCATGGTCATAGACAGCCGAAATATCGGCATAAGCGGCATCCTCTGAAGGCTGTCCGGAGCTTGTTCCATAGCTGCTGTAATCATAGGCGATTACCGCGAAACCGTGTTTGTGGAACCGCTGAAGGACCTCCCGAATATCGCCCAGATCTTCGGCATTCCCATGACTGTACAAAATCGTATATGTCGCCCCGGGATTTTGCAGATAAAAAACTGAAATAAATGCACCTTTCATGGTTTTCAGTTTGAGGATCTGGTCAGTATCTGTGTAGGATGACGGTTGAGGCTGAAAGATGAGGCGATCCCCGAAAAACATGCCGTAGAGCAGAAAAAAAATATAGAGACTCAAGGCAATCGATCCTGTTGAACGGATGACCCCTTTCCAATTCAGTTCACCAGTCACAAGTTTCTGGGGTATTTTAGTGTCCATATCACGCATCGAGGGTGCCGCCGGCCTTCCTCTGGGGACCGTGCTTTACAACTTCCAAAATGATCCAGACGTTTCAAGCTTCTTAAGATCATTTACAAATTCGGATCCATATTCTCGAAGATGGGAAACATAATCCGGGTCCATGCGTCGTTTAAAATAGTTTCCGGAAAAAAGCTTGACCAGATCAGGCAACGAAATGATTCCTTCACGGGTTTCCGGAACAAATCCAGACCAGTTTCGAAGGTGTTCTTCCGACCGGAAGAAAAGCATGGTACTTCAGGCATAGGGGACGTTCTGCAACCATTTAACAAAGGGAACAGACACATGACCGATCAGTCCCTCCGGCTCCTCTTTTTGAATGGTCCCGTCTTGAATTTCTACGCGTATCGGCTCTCCACAATCCAGGCATGGTGAGTCGATCCGAATGGTTTTGCCAGGGAAAAGCCAGCAGACCGCCAGCGATTCAAAAGCTCATTGACCGAACCATTTCTGCTCACCATCGATGGTGATTCGAAACTGGGTAGGAAGGTTGTTGAAAGGCGCAAAGGAGGTTATCAGGTCCGTATCCGGGAAAAGCCACCCAGGGATCCCCGCGGCAAAAAGTGCATGGAGCGCCTTTCTCCCCTCATCCGGTGAAATTTCCAACTCCTGTGCAATTTCAGTATAATGCGGTGCCTGACCCGTCTTAACCATGCGCTTCATAATAACATGAAAGGTTTGGTCCATTTGACTAAAATCATTCATTTTTCACCTCCATATTCTTTTTAAGTCTTTAGTCATGCGAGATCAATCTTTTACGAAGGTGCTGATGCTAAGGCTCACAGGCCAAGAGACACGAACGGTCATCGTGGAACCGCAAATAGGGGTCTATAAACTGCTTCTTATTCGGTCTAATCCTTTCTGATCGTGTGGTATAATTTTTAATAAATTATTCAGTTTTTCACAGGAATAATAATCGCAATAGGCGCCGTTGGCGACTTTCTTTTTCATTGTATTTTTTTCTTTGGATCCATTATTCTATCTCATAACAGTGTCGATGGATAGGAGTTTCTATATATTGCCTTTATAATATGTAGAGAATTCCATCTAATTTTGTATCGATAGATCAGGGGGAGAAAAATTACCCCTTGATTTTTTTGTTTTATTCATATATTTCGCGGTACCATAGAAGGCAGGCAGGAAATCAGGCAGGAACTTTTATCGTAGCTTGTAAATAAGTACAGGCGAGGCGGTTCGGTTATTAAAAAACGAAAGGGGCAAAAAAGTGAGTAACAATGATGTTGTTATTATAAGCGGTGTGAGGACACCGTTCAGCAAGTTTGCAGGAACACTGAAAGAGATTCACAGCACGGATCTCGGCACACTGGTTATTAAAGAGAGCCTGAAACGTTCAGGCCTGAAGGGTGAGGACCTGGATGAGCTGTATTACGGGATGGGCGACCAGGCGGAGGCTGCCCTGTACGACAACGTAAATGGAAGGCAGGCCCTCCTGCGCGCGGGTCTGCCTCAGGATTTGGTATCACTGACGATAGATCGGGCATGTTGTTCATCTCTGTGTGCGATCCATCTGGGGCGCAGGGCCATCCTGCTGGATGAGGCGGATACGTGCATGGCCGTGGGGGCTGAGAATATGAGCAATACCCCTCTGTTGATGAACGGACATCGCTGGGGGTCGAGAATGGCGCCCCTCCTGGTTCAGGATTATCTCAATCCCATCACCTACCGTGAATATAGTCCCTTAGGGCGGGATGCCGGAGAGATCGCTATCGAGCATGGCATATCGCGGGAGGAACAGGATAAGTGGGCATTGGGATCGCAGCAGAAGTGGGCCGAGGCCGACAAGGCCGGGAGGTTCGCGGATGAGCTTATGACCGTTGAGGTGCCACAGAAAAGAGGGGACCCCATCATCTTTGATAAGGATGAATTCCCCAAACCCACCACAACGCTGGAAGGCCTTGCGAAATTAAAGACAATATACGGGAGCCCGACCGTCACCGCCGGTAATGCCCCGGGTCTGGATGCGGGTGCCGCCGCTATGATCATCATGAGAAGGTCTAAGGCGGAAGAAATGGGGATTACGCCGCTGGCAACGATTGTTTCCGTGGCAAGCGGTGCGAGCGAACCCCGGACGATGGCGGAACTTCCCGCGAAGGTCATTCAGAAGGCCCTGGACAGGGCCCAGCTGACCATCAATGATATGAATGTCGTTGAAATCAATGAGGCATTCGCCGCGGTGACCCTGGTTTCGACCAAGATGCTGGCGGGCGATGACGAGACAAAGTGGCGCGCTCTTCTGGAAAAAACCAATCCCAACGGGGGTGCCATCGCGATCGGTCATCCCGTGGGGGCAAGTGGGGCACGCATACTGATGACCATGATGTACGAACTGAGACGGCAGGGCGGCGGCTACGGCGCCTGCGGTATCTGCGGAGGTCTCGCTCAGGGCGATTGCGTTATCATCAAGGTGGATTAGGATTATTGCTTTGTGCCGTTTCGCTATAAAAGAGGCGGCTTTGGCCCGGTGACAGGGTAGTCCTTCGCCGGGGTTTTTGAAAATTAGGGGAAGGGGACGCGATGCCGGGTTATGCGTATGGCGGCTCCTCCCCATGGATATCCGTAAAAGCAGGGGATCGAATCTCTCTCATGTTGCTCTTGAGAGGAACGCTGTAACATTTCGTTATGGCTTTCTCTTCTCGTCGATAAATTGCTGAAGTTTTTTCAAGCCTCTCTCCCTCTTGATGACCGGAGTACTGTCTTCGGCATAGACATCGAGACTCTCTTCAAACGTTGCCTTCCTGGGATTGGTATAAATAACACCAAGCGGAAATTTTGTCGGATCCACGGTCTTTTCAAATGCCCGTACCCTGTCACCCGGGTTGTATGAATCTTCGAGATGATAGGTATGGTCCTTGAACCACTTGTACGTGTTGGTTTTGTTGAACGAGACACAGGGCTGGAATATGTCGACCAGGGCATACCCCCTGTGTGAAAGCGCCTTCTTGATAATCTCCTTCGTCATATCGACATCGTCAATAAAGGCCCGCGCGACGAATGACGCGTCGAGGGCCACAGCCACGGCGAGCGGATTGAACGGTTCGAGAATAACGCCGCCGATCTGTACCGGTGTCACGAATCCTCTCTGACTTGTCGGTGACGCTTGGCCCTTCGTCAGGCCGTACACCATGTTGTTGTGGACGATGTTGGTGATATCCGGATTTCTGCGGATCGTGGCGAGAAAATGGTTTCCACCCTCGCCGTACATGTCGCCGTCACCGCTCTCGGCGATGACGACAAGCCGGGGATTGGCGGCCTTAATCGCCACCGCCGCGGGGAGCGCTCTTCCGTGAAGGCCGTTGAAGGCATTGCATTTCAGATAGTGCGGTATCTTCGCCGCCTGACCGATTCCTGAAACCATGACCAGTCCTTCGGGGGCGATATCCATCTCAGCAAGGGCATTCTTCAGGGCCTTAAGAACGCCGAAGTTGCCGCAGCCGGGACACCAGGCCATATCTATATCACCCATGCTGTAAGACTGTATATCCATGAGAGCCCCCTTTCTTTCTACACCACCTCGCGCAGTCTGCCTTCGAGTTCCTCTACCGAGAAGGCAAGACCGCTGTAGTTGGTAATCTTCGTTTCGATAGCAATGCCGGCGTGTATCTTGAGTATCTGCGAGAATTGGGATGTCGCGTTGCCCTCGACGATCACCAGTCGGTCCGCTTTACCCAGTATCTTGGCCGTGTCGGGATGCAGAGGATAGACCTGGCTGAAGTGAACAACTGAAATATCGCTCCGCCCGATACGCCTGACGGCCTCGCTCGTGATCGCCATAAGAGAGCCCCAGCAGACGATCATTGTTGCACCCTTGGTCTTACCCGAAAAAGTGGGTAAAATCGCCTCCTGGGCCAACAGGGCTCGTTTCCTGAGGCGTTTGTCCACCATCTTGATCCTGATATCGTGATTTTCCGTCAGATGCCCCTCCTCGTCATGCTCATCGCTGTCGACAACCACCAATCCCCTGCCGTTTCCCGGGATTCCCCGGGGAGAGACGCCGCTTTTGGTTAAGG
Organism: Deltaproteobacteria bacterium; assembly: GCA_019314085.1. The sequence goes on from JAFCZZ010000076.1 coordinate 6,142, forward strand.
CGTACCGTTTGTACCCTTTCTCCGTCCGGACGACATGCTGTTCGATCTTAACGGTCGACACGTCGAGTCTCGGTATGTTGTAATAGGAATCGATAAGGTACTGATCGGTCAGGATAAAGACCGGCACCTGGTATTTATCCGCCAGGTTAAATGCCCCGGCTGTCAGCTCAAATGCTTCCTCGAGTGTCCCCGGGGCGAAGATGACACGCGGAAATTCTCCATGTCCCGCGTAGAGCGCTAGGTCCAGATCGCCCTGTTCCGTTCTCGTCGGCAGGCCTGTTGCCGGGCCCGGCCTCTGGGCCAGGTGAATCACCATGGGCGATTCCACGGCCCCTGCCAGGCTCAGACCCTCTGCCATGAGGGCGAACCCTCCCCCCGATGTTGTCACCATCCCTCTCGCCCCGGCATACCACGCGCCGATCGCCATGTTCATGGCCGCTATCTCGTCCTCCGCCTGTTCCGCGATGATGCCGAATTCTTTCGACTGTCGGGCGAGAAGCGTGAGGACGGATGTCGAAGGGGTCATGGGGTACGAAGAGATGAAATTACAGCCGCCGGCAATTGCCCCCATCCCCACGGCTTCACCACCGTTGATAATGATCTGATCAGTGACGTCTGGATCTTTCTTAATGCTGATTGATACGGTCCCGGATGTTATTAGCTCGCCGCCGATCTCATACCCGTGCTTGACCGCGCGAATATTGTGGGTCATCACCGTCTTGCCCTCTCCAGAGAATCGTTCCTTCAGATCGTCGATGATGTTCTCCTTGTCGATGCCGAAGAGG
>JAFCZZ010000579.1 GCA_019314085.1 Deltaproteobacteria bacterium
CGTATTCATTGATCTAAAGTACTTGGTATCGCTGATTTAAGGAGGATCTGAAATGAAAAAGGTGTTTTTTGTAGTTTTGCTGGTATTAGTATGGGTGGTCTCAGCAGCAGCAGAGGACCTGCAGGTGGGAGACAGGGCATCCGACTGGTCGCTCCCGGATGCGGACAACAATCTGTATACGATGCAAAGCTGGGCAGGCAAGGTGCTCTTGGTCAACTATAATGACCCGGACGAAAAAGACATGAATAGTCATTTCAACGATGCCGTGAAAGAAGAGGTCAAGAACGGACTCCTCGAAGAAGCCACCTTTAAAGGGATCGGCATTGCCGACTGCAAGGCATCGTGGAAACCGGACTCGCTCATCAGATCATTCGGAGCCTCGGCGGCAAAAAAATATAATACCATCATTCTTTTCGACTATGACGCATCGCTGAGAAATGCGTGGGGTCTCAAGGAAGACAGCGCAAACGCGATACTCCTGGATAAAAACGGCGTGTGTCGCGCCATCGTTCGCGGTCGTGTGCCGGATGACCAGGTTGTCTCACTCATTCAGCTGGCGGTTGATCTTCAGGGGCAGTAGCCCTTGCACACCATGACGGGTACGGACATGAAGATCAAGTTTTTCACCGTCGGGGGTACAATCGACAAGGTATACTTCGACAGGAAAAATGACTACCAGGTGGGAGACTCGCGCCTTTCCGAGATACTGGAGGGAGTGCACGCCGGTTTCGAGTACGAATGGGAGTCGCTCTTAAAGAAGGACAGTCTGGATATTACCGATGAGGAACGCCAGACAATCCGCGACAGGATACGAAAAGAGGCGTGTCAGCACATCGTCATAACACACGGAACCGACACCATGGTTCAGACCGCCCAGGAACTTCAGTCGGTGCCGGATAAGGTCATCATCCTCACCGGTTCGATGGAGCCGTCACGGTTCAGATCGAGCGACGCGGAATTCAATATCGGATGCGCCATTACGGCGGTCCAACTGCTCACGCCGGGCGTCTACATAGCGATGAACGGACGGATATTCGACCCAGACAGGGTCAGAAAAAACGTCGATCTCAACCGCTTTGAAGATGCCTGATTTGCATACCCCATTGCAGGGTCACGCCAGTGCCTTCGTCAGGCGGGTCAGTCCGCCGGTGATATCGCTCCCCAGATGAAAGCGCACCACCTGTCTCCCGGCATCCTGGAGTGCCTCCCGGTCTCCCATGGCCTGTGCCTTTCCAAGAAGGCCGAAAGTCATTGAGGAGGCGGGTGATCCCGCATCGTCGGGGATCGGCACGTCCGCCGCATGATCGGAGGTAAACTGGACAAACAATCCCCTCCCACCATCCCCCTTGTATAACTGACCCGTGGAATGGAGAAATCGGGGCCCATACCCGACTGTTGTGGCGATCTTGAACCGATTCCTCAGTTGTATGCGGAGGTGATGAAGAGCTCTGTCAACCTCGGGATCAGGCTGCAGATACGCCTGGAGCGCAATATACGCGTCGCCGGTCATCCCCTCCCCGATGAAAGAGAGCAGAGCGCTACCGGGATCGTGAGACACCGGACTCCCGAAAACCATGATGTCTCGATCAATATCAATCAGAGAGGGTTCTTCTTCGGGGAAGGCTCCTCTTTTTATATAGTCATCCACCATCCGGCGGGCCAGCGCCTTGGAAAATTCAACATCGGGCTGGTCAAAGGGGTTGATCCCCATGCGCCATCCGGCAACGGCCGTGGCCATCTCCCATAGGAAAAACTGCCCACCGAGATCGTATCGGTCCTCCAGATTGATGGTAACAACGGGATGCCCCGCTTCCTGAAGATCGGCAAGTTTTTCTTCATATTTCGTATCTCCGGCCAGGCGGAGATGAATGAAGAGACGGTCGTTTCCGTACTCCTCCGGTGATCCAAGCGGTTCACCGATCACGGGAAGGATCCCCCTCCCCTCCTTGCCCGTACTTTCGGCAAGGAGCTGTTCGACCCAGCCACCGAAAGCCTCAAGCCCCTGTGATGTGACGAAC
>JAFCZZ010000580.1 GCA_019314085.1 Deltaproteobacteria bacterium
CCGCTTCGGATTTCCGCCAGGCCTCGTGTAAGTCCTCGGTGCGTATCGCAGGGGCAAATATTGGGTGAACCGATAAATTCGGCGATATGCTTGGTTCCGGGAGAGAAAAAGACATCTTCAGGCAGTGCAAGCTGCTCGATGGCCCCGTCATATATAACGGCTATCCTGTCTGCCATCTCTTCCGCCTCACGCTGGTTGTGTGTTACGTAGACGGTCGTTATCCCCAGTTTCTGCTGTATCGCCTTGATCTCTCTCTGAAGATAGATGGATGTTCCGCGGTCGAGGCTGGTGAAGGGCTCGTCGAGAAGGAGGGCCTGCGGTTGCGTCGCCAGCGCCCGTGCGATAGCTGCCTTCTGCCGTTCCCCTCCGCTGAGCGTGCCGACATGCCGGTGCGCGACAGATCCAAGCCCCCAGTCATCCAGCAGCCGGTTGATTCGTACCTCGCTGTCCTCACCGTTTCGACTCTGCGCATTCAGGCCGAAGGAGACATTCTCTTGTACGCTCAGGTGGGGAAAGAGGGCCAGATCCTGAAAGACGTAACCGATATTCCGGCGGTACGGTGGCAGACCGTCGATCCCGTCCCCGTTAAAAAGGACAGTGCCTTCGTATGGAATGAGGCCGGCAATAACATTCAGCAGTGTTGTTTTCCCGGCCCCGTTGGGTCCGAGAACAACGAGGAATTCTCCGTCATGAATCGTCACATCAATGTTGTGCAGGATGAAATTGCTCACCCCTCGCAGTTCGATACCGGGCATGTCATCTCCATCGGACGGTCATTTTATGCTCCATATATATAAAGAAGCGCTCGAAGATAAAACACATGACGGACAGCACGATAAGACACACAATGATAATGTCGACCCGTACCAGGCTTTCCGCCTGCATGAGAAGACTCCCGATGCCGGTGGGGATTGCCACCATTTCAGCGGCGATGATCACCCGCCATGCCATCCCTGACACGAGTCTCAGTCCGGTGAAGATATTGGGCAGTGCCAGGGGGATAATCACGTATGCCAGGATGTACCATTCTGTGGCGCCCAGGGTGCGGGCGGCCCGTATGTAATTGTTGTCGATTCCCTTGATGCCGGTGATGGTGTTGTAACAGACGGGAAAGAAGCAGGCGATGAATACGATGGCAATCGGCAGCAGTTCGTTGATTCCGATCCAGAGCATGAGGAGGGGGAGCCATCCGAGGGCGGGTATCGGGTAGAGAAGGCTGATAACGGGGCCGAAGGCGTTTTCGGCGACCTTCTTCCACCCCATGAGGGTTCCGATGATAAAGCCGCATAACGAACCGGCCGTGAAGCCGATGAGAACCCGAATCAGGGAGGAAAAGAAGTTTTTCCCCAGGACACCGTTTGCGGCCAGGGAAAAAAATTCGCGGACCACTTCGGTAAAGGGGGGAAAGAAAAAACTGTTGGGGGCGAGATGGAGACGCGCAAAGGTCTCCCACAAGCTGAGCAGAATCAGGACGGGTAACACCCCCGATAAGAAACTCGATTTATTCATCGTTCACAGATACCGCAAGGAGCGACCGGGCGTCGGCGCCATCCCGTATGTAGCCCAATTGCTCGATATAGTTAATTGTTTCCTGTACCATTCCGGGATCGATATCCGTACGGAATTCTATTCTCTCCATTGAACGGATCAGGACCTCCGCTGTAATCTCCGCCGTGCCGTTTCGCCCGTCAACGGTGCCGTGCCCAAGCTTTCTCGTTTCGATGGAGAATTGCCGGGCCAGTATCTGCGCCGTCTCTTCCCTGTTTTGGTTGAGCCAGTTTGTCGCCTTCTGTGTCACCGCCACCAGCTTTTTCACGCTCTCAGGAGCGACCTGTATCAACTCTTCTCTGACAACCAGGACACTCCCCTGCATACCGGGCCAGATATCCCGGCTCGTGAGCAGCATCTTCGCGCCGCCTCCTTCGGCCATCGTTGCCCAATGCTCAGGCAGAAAGGCCGCGTCGAGCTGCCCCGTTTTCATCGCCAGGATCTGACGGGACGGCTTCATGCGCCGGA
>JAFCZZ010000581.1 GCA_019314085.1 Deltaproteobacteria bacterium
TGTTGCTTCGAGACGATTGGCGATGTGATCGAATCGACAGGGGGGAAAGAGATAACGGGAGTCATGACGCGGATAGTCCTTGAGGGAGATGAAATCCAGGAGCATGCCCCCGACGGGAGGATCTTCAGGAATCTTGTTCCTTCCGGGTGATCTTGTCCCACATGGGGGGATGTTTCGAATGACGTCCTGTTTGGGCGGGTTTATTATACTAAAAAAGGGGGATTTATGGCGAACAACAACGAAAATAAGGTGATGTCTGCAAAAGAGGCGATCAGCCGGTTTGTCGTCGATGGTGAGGAACTGATTATCGGCAATTACACGGTGGGAACCTGCTGTGAATTTGTTTACGAGATCTGTAGGCAGGAGAAAAAGGGCTTCACACTCTACTCTCAGTCGGGTATTCTCGATGTGGATGTCCTGGTCAACGCGGGATGTGTGGATCGGTTGGTCAGCACCTACGTCCTGCGTTCGGGGGGGAAGAAGGGAGGTGGAGCCGTTCAGCGTGCCATGCAGGCTGGTACCCTTGAATGGGAAGACTATACGAACTTCAATTACAATGCCCGTCTGGTGGCCGGTATGCACGGGTTTTCCTTTATGCAGGTCTTCGAAGGGGTCATGGCGACCGATCTCTTTACAAAACGGGGGTTCATGGGTGAGGACAAGTACCGGGTCATCACCTGCCCCTATACGGGGAAGAAGGTTCTCACCGTTCCCGCCGTCAATCCAGATACCTGTATCATCCATGTCCAGCGCGCCGATCGGTACGGCAATGCGCAGTACTGGGGTTCGATGGGGAGCGTCGCCGCTGCGGCCCTGTGCAGCAAGAAGATCATTGTCTCCTGTGAGGAGATCGTCGAGCATGATGTGATCCAGGCAAGCCCTCATTTTACGATCATCCCGGCATATCGGGTCAACGCCGTCGTCGAGGTCCCCTGGGGCGCTCACCCCACTGAAGTCCTGGGATACTATAACCTGGATCGCTTCTTTTACGGGATGTTCATGGAGGCGAATGCGACGGCCGATGGTGCCAGGGACTGGATGGACGAGTGGGTATACGGCTGTAAGGATCGGGAAGCCTATCTCGATCATTACGCGAATAAATTCGGTCTGGGAATGCTCGACAATATTCGAGCCAAGGCCTTCTATTCCACACCGGCCAACTATGGCTCCGCATTTACTTCGTCCTGGGATGATAACGGAAAAGAGAGGGCAATGGGCATTACCTTGAAAGAGGTGGAAAAGACTATGAAAGAGAGGGGGATGCTCTATGAGTAAGGGATACACACTGAACGAACTGTTGGTCATAACCTGTGCGAAGGAAATCAATGACTATGAGAACGTAATCCTCGGTGTGGGTCTGCCGACCGCGGCGGGCGCCCTGGCCAAGGCCCTCTACGCCCCCCACGCGAGTTTGATGATGGAATCGGGGATCATCGATTTCGAACCCCTGGTCCCCCTCAACCACATAGCCGACGCGCATTCGTGCCGGGGGTTTTCCTGTGCCACGGATCTCTTCTCGGCCTTTACGATGACCTATCGTGGTTATGTCGATGTCTGCTTTCTGGGTGTCGGTCAGATCGACCGGTACGGGAACCTGAATACCACCTGTATCGGTGATTACTACAACCCCACGCTTAGGCTTCCTGGATCGGGGGGGGCCGCCGACTTCATATCCTATGCGGGGCACACGGTTCTCACCATGCTTGGCGGTGAGTTCGTGGAGAAACTGGATTATTTCACTTCGCCTGGCCACCTCACGGGAGGCAGCAGTCGTAACGATTCGGGTCTATTCCCCCAAGATTCGGGGCCGTCGATGTTGCTCACTACCAAGGGTGTTTTCAGGTTTGATGCTGAAACGAAGGAACTGTACCTAGCACAGATCCACCCTGGGATAACGGTGGATGATGCCAGAAACGATGTTCCCTGGGACCTGAAGGTCTCTCCCGAATTATCGGAGACAGAGCGGCCAACTGACAGGGAAATCGACTTTGTTAGACAGTTTGCCCCCACGATA